>JBOGGF010000452.1:0-8017 GCA_050743965.1 Acidimicrobiales bacterium | reverse complement strand
GCAGATCTGCTCCCAGGTCCCGTCGTGCGACCAGCGCAGGTGGTAGCGGTGCACCGTGTTCCAGTGCGGGTAGCTCTTCGGCAGCGCCCGCCACTGGCAGCCCGTCGCCGTCACGTAGAAGATCGCGTTCACGATGTCACGCCGTGTGTGCTCCACCGGACGCCCGATGCGTCCCCGAGAGGAGTAGGGCTCGACGAGATCGGCGATGAGCTCCCACTCCTCGTCGCTCATATCGCCGTGGGTACTGCGCCAGGTTCCGCCAGTTGCTCGGTCGCCAGCCATAGGTGACATCCTATATGCAACGTACGAGCCCATGTTGGACCCTTACGCACCCCACCTGGGACTACTTGACCGACAGCTTCTCAGAGCTTGAGCAGGTCCTCGGCGTTCCCGTGTGCGAGCTTCTCCCGGTCGGTCGGGCTGAGCGGTACCGCGTCCAGGAAGCGCCGACCGGCGGCGTTGTCGGAGAAGGGATAGTCGACAGAGAAGAGGAGCCGGTCGATGCCGAAGACGCTCATGGCACACTGGAACGGCGGCAGGGTGAAGTACGCGCTGGTGGTGATGAAGAAGTGCTCGTGGAAGTACTCGGCGACCCGGCGCTTCAAGTGGGTCGCCGCTGGCGACAGCACCGAATCGGCCCGGGCGAGCGAGAACGGGATGTTCTCCCCCATATGGCCGATGATGATGCGGAGACGCGGATGCCGGTCGAACACCCCGTTCAGCACTAGGCGCAGCGAGTGGAGCCCGGTCTCGGCGTGCCATCCCCACGCGGCGCCGGCCAGCATCCCCCCGAGCTGCCCGGGCAACCCGCTGAAGTAGGCGTCGAAGACGGGCTCCGTCGGGGGCGTCGGATGGAGGTAGATCGGGACGTCGAGCGCCTCGGCCGCGGCGAAGACGGGGCCGAATTCGTCGGAGTCGAGGAAGCGGCCCTTCACATGCCCGTGGACCATCGCCCCCTTGAAGCCCAGCGACCGGATGCACCGCTCGAGCTCGGTCGCTGCCGCCTCCGGGGCCGGCATGGGCAGCAGAGCGAAGCCGGCGTAGCGGTCCGGGTGGGCCGCGACGGTGTCGGCCAAGAGGTCGTTGGCCTCACGGGCGGTGACGATGGCGTCGTCCGGCGTCTGCAGGTGCGTGCCCGGAGACGACGCCGACAAGATCTGCAGGTCGATCCCGGCTGCGTCCATGTCCGCCAGGCGTTCGTCGCCGAGGTCGATCAGCCGGGCGCCGATCTCGGGTCGTCTCCCCGGCCCGTGGACCGGAAGGCCCGGGGCGGTGAAGTGCTCCTCCAGTGCGATGACCCGCATGGCACACCTCGATGCGCTCGCCGACGTCTGACTCTCCGCCGCGGGCGCAGCGGTGGCACACCGGCTGCGTGAGTTGCCCCACGGTGCAGGGCACCCTACCATCGGCGTGTGGAGCGGGCCACGGAGGCGACGCTGGGCCGGGCCCTTGCCTCTCCCCCGGTCGGCCTCGACATCACCGTCGTGGTGGCGGACCTCGTAGAGGCCGGTTCCCCGTGGTGACCTCGGCATTGGCAGGCCCGCTCCCCGAGGAGACCGACGTCCTGGTCGTCGGTGGCGGGCCCACCGGTCTCGCCGCCATGGTGGAGCTGGGCCGGCGCGGCGTGCACTGCACGGTGGTCGAGCCGCGGGTCGACGTGTCCGGCACGCGCCCACGGGCCAAGACGACGAGCATCCGGACGATGGAGCACTTCCGCCGGTGGGGGCTCGCCCGCACGTTGCGCGAGGCCTCGTACCTGCCGGTGTCGTGGTCCCAGGACATCGTGTTCTGCGTCAACCTCCTCGGTCCCGAGGTCGCCAGGTTCACCGGGTGCTTCGGCATGACGACCGAGCGGGACGACCGCTTCGCCGAGACCAGCCAGCAGGTACCCCAGTTCGTTGTGGAGGGCGTCCTGCGCGAGGCGGTCGGGCAGCTGCCCGCGTGCCGGACGGCGTTCGGGTGGCGGGCCACCGGCGTGGTCGAGCGGGACGACGACGTGCTCGTCGAACTGCGAGACGGCGACGGGCGGCGCCATCGCATCGCCAGTCGCTACGTCGTCGGCTGCGACGGGGCGGCCAGCGTCGTCCGGGGAGCCATCGGGGCGGCGTACCGGGGGTCGGTCGAGACGCGGCAGAACGTCACGGCCGTGTTCCGTGCGCCGGGGCTCGCCGAGCGGGTGCCACATGGGGCGGCCATCCAGTACTGGGTGCTCCAGCCGGGGGCGTCGGCCTACATGGGACGGCTCGACCTGGACGACCGGTGGTGGATCGGTCTCATCGACGTCGGCGCCGGCCTGAGCGACGCCGACGTCTGCTCCCACATCGAGGCGGCGGTGGGCGGATCCCTCGCGGTGGAGCTGATCGGCACCGATCCCTGGGTGGGCCGCACCCTCAACGCCGACCGGTACGCCACCGGGCGAGTGCTCCTCGCCGGCGACGCCGCCCACCTCAACCCGCCGTGGGGCGGCCACGGCTTCAACACCGGTATCGGCGATGCCGTGAACGGGGCGTGGAAGGTCGCCGCAGCGTTGGAGGGGTGGGGCGGCCCGCACCTCGTCGGCAGCTACGCCGAGGAGCGCCGGCCGGTGGTCGAGGAGACCATCGCGCTCGCCGGGCACCACGCCAACCTGCTCTCGGCCGACTTCGCCGATCCACTGCTGCTCCAGCAGACGCCGGAAGGTGCGGCGACGCGCCGACGGGCGGGCCACGAGATAGAGCGGGTGAAGCACGACGAGTTCCACGCGCTCGGGCTCGTCCTCGGCTACCACTACGAGGGCTCGGCCATCGTGTGCGGCGGACCCCGTTCGGCCCGGCCGCTCGACGTGTCCCGGTACCGGCCGACGGCGGCACCCGGGCACCGGCTCCCGCACGCCTGGCTCGCCCCGGGCGTCTCCCTCTACGACCGGCTGGGCGAGTGGTTCACCGTCGTACGGACGGGCGACGGTGACCCCGGACCGCTGGCGGCGGCGGCGGCCACACGGGGCCTTCCGGTCACCGTGCTCGACCTACGACGTCACGGCCTCGACCTCGGGGCTCCGTTGGTGCTGGTGCGCCCGGACCAGCACGTCGCGTGGCGTGGCGACGGCACGCCCGAAGAGGTCGCCTGGGTCGTCGACACGGTGCGGGGTGCCCGGGCGGCGGCGCCCGCCGCGTCCGCGCCGACCGAGCCCGTCCCCTCGAACCGGCACCGACCGGTCGCTTGACGCCGACCGGTCGCTTGACGCCGGGTCCGCCCGACTCTAGCGTCGAAGTACATCCCTACTCGAGTAGTAACCCCATGGTCGCCTACGGCGAACGACCAGGAAGGACGTCTTGGGTGCAGATCGCGACCGACATCGGCGGGACGTTCACCGACCTCGTCGGCTACGACCCAGCGACGGGGACGGTGGTGCACGCCAAGTCGCACACCGACCCGTCGGACTTCACCGCCGGCGTCGCCCGCTGCCTGGACAAGGCGGGAGTGGACCTGTCGGCTGCCCGCGAGTTCCTCCACGGCTCCACCGTGGCCATCAACACGGCCATTGAGCGCAAGGGTGCGCTCACGGCGCTGTTCGTGACCAGTGGCACGCGGGACGTCTACCGCATCGGTCGCAGCAACCGGCCCGAGTCGTACAACCTCTTCTTCGAGCGCCCCGAGCCGTATGTCCCCCGGCATCTCACCTTCGAGATCGACGAGCGCATGAGCGCCCGCGGCGAGGTCCTGCGCCCGCTCGACGAGGAGAGCGTGGTGCGGGCCGTCGACGCCGCACGGGCCTCGGGGGTCGAGGCGGTGGCGATCTGCTTCCTCCACTCCTATGTCGACCCGGGCCACGAGCAGGTGGCGGCGAGGATCGTGCGGGAGGCGGCGCCCGACCTGTTCGTCTCGCTCTCTCACGAGATCCTCCGGGAGTACCGGGAGTACGAGCGGACCTCGACGACGGTCGTAAACGCCTATGTCGGCCCGCGGGTGAGCCGGTACCTGGGGCGCCTGGCCGAGATCCTCGACGAGCGCTCCTACCGGGGCCACGTCTACATCATGCAGTCCAATGGCGGCGTCATGTCGCCGGACACGGCACGCCTGCAGCCGGCGCGCACGATGGAGTCCGGGCCCGTCGGCGGGGCGATCGCCGCCGCCCGACTGGCCGAGCGCCTCGGGATGGGCCACGCCGTCGTCTTCGACATGGGGGGGACCACCGCCAAGGCGGCGCTCATTCGCGACGGTCAGCCCGACATGTCCGACGGCTACTACGTGGGCGGGGCGGTCAGCGGGCACCCGGTCATGCTCCCGGTCGTCGACGTCATCGAGGTAGGCGCCGGCGGCGGGAGCATCGCCGCGGTGGACGAGGTCGGCGCCCTCCACGTCGGGCCGGAGAGCGCGGGCGGCCATCCGGGGCCGATCTGTTACGGGTGGGGCGGGGCTCGACCGACGGTGACGGACGCCAACGCCGTCCTCGGCCGGCTCTCGCCGTCGAACTTCCTTGGCGGCGAGATGCCACTCGAGGTGGAGCGGGCCGGCGCCGCCATCGAGCAGGAGGTCGGCGCGCCACTCGGCCTCGACCGCCACAGCGCGGCGCTGGCCGTCGTCGATATCGCAGTGGCGAAGATGGCCCTCGCCGTCCGGGCGGTCTCGGTCGAGCGCGGCCTCGATCCGCGGGACTGCGCCCTGGTCGCGTTCGGCGGCGCCGGCCCGCTGCACGCCTGCGCCATCGCCAGGATGCTGCACATCCCGACGGTGGTGGTGCCCACGTTCCCCGGGCACTTCTCGGCCCTCGGCATGCTGCTCGCCGACGTCCGTCACGACTTCGTCCGGACGCTCTACCGCCGGCTCGACGAGGTGGCTCCCGAGGAGGTCCGGGCGGTCGTGGACGAGATGCGGGAGGACGCCACCGCGCGCCTGCGGGCCGAGGGGGTGGCCGAGGCGGCCATAGAGCACGAGCTCTCACTCGACCTGCGCTATGTCGGCCAAGAGTTCACGCTCCGTACGCCGCTCGACGTGGACGAGTTGAGCTCAACGGTCGGTCTGCATGCCGTCCGGGCGCGCTTCGACGACCTCCACCTCACGCGCTTCGGCCACCAGGCACTCGACGAGGCAGTGGAGGTCATCAACGCACGCGTTGTGGGGGTCTCCCATCGCCAACAGCTGCGCGTGGGCAACGCGGTGAACCCTTCTGGCGACCGGTCCGCCGGCGGCCACCGGGAGGTCGTCTTCTCGGAGGGGGAGCGGGCGGTCGCCCGCCAATGCGACGTCGTCTCGCGCGAAGCGATGGGGGCGGGAGACGAGGCGGTCGGCCCGGTGATCATCGAGGAGTATGCCAGCACCCTTGTCCTCGACGAGGGGGACAAGGCACGGGTCGGGGACGGCGGCGAGATCGTCGTCACCATCGGAGGGTGAACGACATGGCGACCACCACAGCGCAGCCGGCAGGGAAGAGTGCGCGAGCGACCACGGGCGGGGTCCACCCGGTCACCGTCGAGGTGGTCCGCAACTCGCTGCCGGCGGCGGCCGACGAGATGGCCGACGGGCTCGCGCGCAGCTCCTACAACATGATGATCTACGAGGTCCGGGACTTTTCCTGCGCCATCCTCGACTGCGAGGGACGCCTGCTGTGCCAGAACGTCGGCGGAGTCTCACACTTCGTCGCCGACCTCGGCGTGGTCATCACCGACGCCGTCGAGCGAATCGGGCTGGATGGCTTCCGGCCCGGCGACGGGTACATCATGAACCACCAACGGGTGTGCGGACAGCACCTCAACAACATCGTCGCCTACACGCCGATCTTCACCGCCGGACAGCTCTTCGGCTTCGCCGTCGTCCGGGCCCACTGGGTCGACGTCGGCGGCATGAGCACCGGCTTCGGCGCCGCCGGGGCCGGGGTCACCGACCCGTGGGTGGAGGGGCTGCAGATCGACCAGCTGCGGATCCAGCGCGACGGTGCGTTCGACGCGGCCCTGCTCAAGCTGGTTATGGACAACGTCCGCTACCCCGACTCGGCCTTCGGCGATCTCCGAGCCCAGCTGGCGGCGTGTCGTGCGGGGGCCCAGCGCATCGAGGCGCTCGTCGAGCGCTATGGGATCGAGGCCGTCAACCAGTCGATCGCCCGGCTCTTCGCCGATTCGGAGGAGCGGTGCCGCCGGATCGTCGCCGCGATCCCCAACGGCGAGTACATCGCATCGTCGTTCCTCGACCACGACATGGTCGACAAGGACGACCCGCTCGACATCGTGGCGAGGGTGGTTGTCGCCGGCAGCGACATGACGATCGACCTGACCGGTTGCGCCCGCCAGCGGCGGTCGTCGATCAACTCACGGACGCGAGCGGCGGCGTACGTGGCGTACAAGGCGATCACGGCGCCGCTCGAGCCGGTCAACGAGGGGTCGTTCGCCGCGCTCGACGTGGTCGTCGACGAGGGCAACTTCATGATGGCCCAGTTCCCCGCGCCCATGGCCAAGTGGAGCATCGCCATCCCCACCGTCGTCGACACGATCTTGGCGGCGGTGGCGCCGGCGATGCCCGACCGGGTGCCGGCGGCGCACCACTCGTCGCTAGGTGGTGGCATCGCCTTCTTCGGGACCGACCCGCACACCCATCGACGCTTCGTCACCCAGACCGTCGAGGGTGGCGGGTGGGGAGGTCGACCCGACCGCGACGGGCAGTCGGCCGCCGTCTCGGTGTGCCAGGGCGACGTCCGCAACGCGCCGATCGAGAGCCTGGAGCTCAAGTACCCGCTCCTGGTCGACCGCCGCGAGCTTCGGACCGACTCCGGCGGTGCCGGGCGCCATCGTGGCGGTCTCGGCATCACTACCGAGATCCGCAACCTCGTTGACGGCACGTGGTCCTTCACCCTCCCGCCCCGGGAGAAGTGCCCGCCGTGGGGGCTTTTCGGTGGCCGGAGCGCGGTCGCCGGCGGGATAGAGCTGCGGGACGGCCCCGACGGTGACCATCGGTCGATCGGGAGTGGGCGGCAGAACGTGCGGGCCGGCGCGAGCGCCCGCATCATGAGCGGCGGCGGTGGCGGGTGGGGAGATCCGCTCGATCGGCCGCTCGACGAGGTCGACGCCGATCTCCTGGACGGGTTCGTCACCACGGACGCGGGAGAGCGGTGCTACGGCGTGGTCGTCGACCGGTCGACCGGCCTGGTGGACCGGGAACGCACCGCCGCCGCCCGTGCCGACCAGGGTCGATGAGGGGCGCCTCCGGACGGCGACGGTGATCGCGACCATGGGTACCGCCGACATCGGGGACCGGGCGCGGGCGCTCTTGGCCGCCGTCGCACCGACCGGGGCGCGGGCCCTGGTCTGCTACGCCAGCGCTCGCCACTTCCTCACCGAGGCCGATCCCGTCTGGTGGCTGACCCGGTTCCGTCCCCTCGGGCCGTCGGCGGCGGCGATCGACCCAGGTGGCGGGGTGGACCTCTTCGTGACTCCGACATCCGACGTGGCCCGGGCGACCGAGCAGGTCCCCGGCGCCCGGATCGTCACGGGAGGCGTCGAGGGCCTCGAGCGGTGGGCGGCAACGAAGGGGTGCTCCGGTGACGCCGTCGCGTTGTGGGGTGGCCACAAGCTGGTGGCCCGGTCGGCCGCCCACTTGTCCGCGATGCTCGGTGCCTTGCAGGTGGTCGACGAAGCGTGCGAGGAGGTGAGCCGACGTCGGGACGCCGCCGACCTCGTCCAGCTCGAGGCAGCGAGCCGGCTCGCCGACGAGGGGCTGGCCGCACTGGTCGCCGCTGCCCGCCCGGGTGCCGCGGAGCACGAGGTCGCCGCCGCCGTCCGGTCACGGCTGCGGGAGCTCGGTGCCGGCGACACGTTCCTGCTGCTCTCGTCGTCCCGCCACAACCTGGCGTTGCACCCACCGACCGAGCGGATGCTCGCCGCGGGTGACGTCATCCTCATCGAGCTGTCACCCTCCGTCGGGGGGATGTACACCCAGCTGTGCCGCACGTACGTCGTCGGCTCCTCGCCGGCCCGGCTCGCCGACGCCTACGGCCTGCTGACCGAGTCGCTGTCGGCGGGGGCGGCGACCTGCCGGCCTGGTGCCGTCG
>JBOGGF010000451.1:0-2019 GCA_050743965.1 Acidimicrobiales bacterium | reverse complement strand
CGCATGGGGTGCTTGAAGGCGACGACGGTGGCCGGCCTGGTCGTCCCGACGCCGGACTACGTGCGTTTCGTCACCCACTACGGCACCCGGCCGGACTTCTGCCTGGCGGCCGACCCGGCGTCGAAGGGCATCGTCGAGCACCTCGTCGGCTACGTGAAGTCTGACCTCATGATCCCCGCCGGGCTCGCCGTGTCGGACCTGAAGGCGGCCAACGAGGCGGGGCGGGGGTGGTGCGCCGAGGTGAACGCCACCGAGCACGCCGACATCGTGGCCGTCCCCGACGAGCGCCTCGAGACCGAGCGCCCGCTCCTCGGCGCCCTGCCGTCGCTGCGGGCCCGGATCGGCACGGTGGTGACCCGCAAGGTCGATCGGCTGAGCTGTGTGCGGTTCGGATCGGCCCGCTACTCGGTGCCGACCGTGCACATCGGGCGCACGGTCGAGCTGAAGGTGGCCGACGGCGAGGTCATGGTGGTGTTCCTGGGCGAGGTCATCGCCATCCACAGGGTCGTTCCTCCTGGTGAGACGTCTGTCCTCGACGACCACTACGGGGGCGCCCGGCCGGCGCCCAATCGGGCGGTGCGGGCCAAGACCGCCACCGAGAAGGCTTTCTGCGCACTCGGTCCGGTGGCCGAGGACTTCGTCACCGCGGCGGTCGCCCACGGGGTCACCACCCTGTCCGCCGACCTGGCCGATCTGGTGGCGATGGCGGGCGCCCACGACACCGGGGCCTTCCTCGCCGCCCTCGCCCGGGCCAGCGAGTTCGGGCGCTTCCGGGCGGCCGACGTGCGCTCAATCCTGGCCGCCGGCCGTGGTGTGCCCCGACCCCGGGGCCCCGGTGACGCCCTCATCGTCGACCTGCCCGCCGTCGGCACCGGCTCGCTCGACGACTACGCCGTGGGCGGTGCGTCATGAACACCACGCCCCCCGCCCTCCCCGCCGACCTGGAGTCCGGGCTGCGTCGGCTGCGTCTCGGCGCCATGCGACGCCTGGCCCCCGAGCTGTTGGTGGTGGCCACAACGCAGCGCTGGAAGCCCGAGGAGCTCTTGCGCACCCTCATCGAGGCCGAGATCACCTCACGCGACGCCTCGAACGCCGCTGGGCGGATGAAGGCCGCCGCCTTCCCGGTGACCAAGACCCTCGACGAGTTCGACGTCGCCGCCTCGTCGGTGCCCCAGGCCACCTTCGACTACCTGGCCGGCCTCGAATGGATCGACGCACGCGAGAACCTGTGTCTCGTGGGCCCAGCCGGGACAGGGAAGTCCCACCTGCTCGTCGCCCTCGGCCACCACGCCGTCGATGCCGGCAAGCGGGCCCGCTACTTCGCTGCCACCGACTTGGTCGAGACCCTCTACCGGGGTCTCGCCGACAACTCGGTGGGCCGGGTGATCGAGCAGATCTTGAAGGCCGATCTGGTGCTGATCGACGAGATCGGCTTCGCCCCGATGGACGACACCGGCGCCCAGTTGTTCTTCCGCCTGGTCGCCGCCGCCTACGAGTCCCGGTCCCTCGGCATCGGCTCGCACTGGCCGTTCGAGGACTGGGGACGCTTCCTCCCCGAGCACACCACCGCCGTCAGCCTCCTCGACCGCCTGCTGCACCACAGCGTGCTCGTCGTCACCTCCGGCGAGTCGTTCAGGCTCAAGGAATCCCGCCGGAAGGCAGGTGGCACCAGGCTCACGTAAGGTTGCACACCACCGCGAGAGGTGCGGCCTTCTCGTGGCCACAACTGCGGACTGGAAACTGGCCACGGACAGCCGTCGGCCGTCCGGCGGTACGCCAGGTCGCTGGTCACTGCGAGGCAACGGGTGCCGGGTCTCGTCATCGAGGACGTTGCCTCCACGGCTCGGCGGTGCCCGGCGGGTTCCAGGAACGACGGAGCGATGTCGACGGGCTGCTGGTGGTATCGGACCGTCCGCGGCCCCGCGCTCTCACGGCTCTGGGCGAAGCGTTGCTTGCCGTGGAGGGCTGCCCCGGCGTGGGGCTTGAAGCCTCGGCCGTGCTGGCCTCGGACGCGGCTGC
>JBOGGF010000450.1:0-4769 GCA_050743965.1 Acidimicrobiales bacterium | reverse complement strand
TTCTTCTTCGTGTCGACGGAGATCACCGGCTGCTTGGACCGCAGACGCTGACCGGCCAGCTTGTTGATGTAGCGGAACTGCTCGTCGCGGTCGGGGTGCTGGGAGCCCTCCAGTTCCTTGGCCGTCGCCTGCAGCGAGAAGCCCAGCTCCTTTAAGAGCGTGCCGACCGAGGCTGGCGAGATCGAGTACCCCTGGGCCACCAGCGTCTTGGCCAGCGTCTCGATGGACTTCGCCGTCCAACGCAGCGACGATTGGGGGTCACCTCTGGACTCGGGGTCGACCAGGTCTTCCAGTGCCTTGAGCAAGCCGGGTTGCTCGTCGGTGAGCCGGCGCCGCCCGGCACCCGGCGCCCGAACCCAGTCGGACGGCTCGGCACCGCTTTCGAACTCGCGCATGCCGGTGATCACGGTGTTCCGGCTCATACCCGACGCCTCGCTCACCCGGGTCGGCCCGCCCCGCCCCAGCGCAGAGGCCAACGAACCTGCCACGAGGCGACGCTCGCGCTCATCGAGCAGAGGAGCCACAAAGTCGAAGAACTCTTTCAGGCCCTCCGGCGATAGCTCCACATCGTCATACTAATATCGCGCGAGTATCATTTATTGGATCCCTTAGCTGGATCGCCGGGTGCATACGGCCTGGGAGTCCTGCCGTGGCGCGCGCAGATGCGTGCCGTTGCAATCGGAACCCACCGGTACCTTCCCGTCTTCGAACGACTGGCCCGCCGCTTCGCAGGCAGTGGCCTTGCACCGTTTTTCGAGTACGTGGTCGCGCACGAGCAGGCCATTCGAGAGGCTGCCCGATCGGAGCTGGGCGGCAGGGAAGACTCGCTCGCTCCAGTGGAGGCACTCCTCGGGAAGATGCCGCCGCTGGGTGCGGCACCTGGCGAGCTGCGTTGAACGAGCTGCCGCACCAGAGAGCCGGCCGAAGAGCGAGGCAGGGACACCGCGTTTAGAACCGGCCTCCGTCTACCCGCAGTACGGCACCGGTCGTGAAGCTCGACGCGTCGCTAGCCAGGTACAGCACCGTCCCGACGATCTCGCCGGGCTCGGCAGCCCGTCCGAGAGCGGTGTCCCGTCGGGCGCTGGCCTCGAAGTCCGCCGTCCGCGACCAAACGGCCGTGGCGTCCGTGTGGAAGACGCCGCACTGGATGCAGTTGACCCGGACGCGAGGCCCGTAGGCCTCGGCCAGGGCCGCTGTCAGCGCCTCGAGTCCAGCCTTTGCGGCAGCGTAGGGGGCGACGTCCATCGTCGGTCGTCTGGCCGCCGAGCTCGAGGTCTGGATGATCGAGCCGCCGCCGCTCGCGGCCATCCTGGCACCGACGAGGGTCGATAGACGGAACGGGCCCTTCAGGTTGACGTCGAGCACCTTGTCGTAGAGGTCCTCGTCTACCGCAACCAGCGATGAGTAGCGCGGCGCGATCCCGGCGTTGTTCACGAGCACGTCGATCCGGCCGAAGCGATCGTAAGAGGCCTCCACCAGGCCTTCGATGGCGTCCCAGTCGCCCATGTGGCAGGCGTAGGGGAATGCGGTGCCCCCGCCTCCTTCGATGACCGCCGTCAGCTCCTCGCAGGCCGCCAGCTTGCGACTCACGACGACCACTTCCGCACCCGAGGCGGCGAAGCCGAGAGCGATGGTTCGGCCGAGGCCACGGGTCGCGCCGGTGACGAGTGCGACCTTGCCGGAGAGGTCGACTCGCCACTGTCGGCCCAAACCGGTTGTGTCCTGACCCGGGCTCGCGCCCGAGGGGGGAGGGGCGATGTTCATGAGGACGTACCGGCGCCTTCGCCGGATGGGCTCACCAAGGAGGCCAGCTTCGATGCTCGGAGCTTCCCGGTGGCCTCGCGCGGCAACCGATCGACCACTACCACCTGCCGCGGGACCTTGTGACGGATGAGGAGGGCCCGGCAGTGCGCGAGCACCGTGCTCGCCACGTCGTGCGCCCCGGCCCGAGTCTCCACTACCGCCACGAGACGTTCACCCAGGTCTTCGTCGGGTACGCCGAGCACAGCTACATCGGCCACGTCAGGGTGGCCGGCTATGCATTCCTCTATCTCGCGGGGGTAGATGTTCACCCCGCCGGATACAACGGTGTGCGCCTTGCGGCCCGTGAGGTAGAGGTAGCCGTCGACATCAACATACCCGATGTCGCCCACGGTGGCTTCGCCGAAGCGATTGCGCGCAGCCTCCGTCTTCTTGCGGTCGCCCGCATAGGCGTAGCCGAAGCCGCCAGAGAACCAAACGTTACCAACGCTATCAGCGGGGAGCTCCTCGCCGGCATCTCCGCGGATGACGATCCGCCCGAGCACCGGACGTCCCACCGAGCCCGGGCGCTGCTGCCACTCGCTGCTGTCTATGAGGGTGGCGCCGATGCCTTCCGTGCAGGAGTAGTACTCCCACAGAATCGGTCCCCACCAAGCGAGCATCTCCCTCTTGACATGGATGGGACACGGACCTGCGCCGTGAACCGCCGCTCGATGCGCGGGAAACCTCCACCGCTCCCGGCCGCCTGCAGTGTCTTGCAGCATGCGGACGAACATGGTAGGTACCCACTGGCTGTGGGTCACCTCATGGCGCCCCAAGGCCGCCAGCGCCTCGAGGGTGTCGAATCGTTCGAGGACGACGACGGTCGCGCCCCGGCGAAGGGCAGAGAGTGCCCAGCTCAGACCGGCGCCGTGGTACAGGGGACCTGTGAGGAGCAACACGGAGTCGCAGTCGACACCGATCGGATCGAGGAAGACGGCCGCACCATCAGGCCCATGCCCCAGGGGAGCGAGGCTCAGAGGGCGCTTTACGCCTTTTGGGCGTCCAGTGGTCCCAGACGAGTACAACATGGCATCGCCCTCGGACTCGTCCTCAACAGGACCGTCCGACATCGACTCTGCTTCGGCGAGCAGATCCGGCCACGACGCGAGGGTGCGCCTTCCCTCGCCGGCTGTGAACCACTCGCGGACGCTCGGGATGCTGCTCGCCGACAGCCCATCGAGTGTGGCGTCAGCGGTGTCTCCCACTACGACGACTTCCGCTTCGGAGTCGCCAATGACGTAGGCGGCTTCTTCGGCACTCGAATGTGGCGGCAGCGGCGTATAGCGCAGGCCGGCCCGCTGGGCTGCCCAGGCTATCGGCAGGAAGGCAGGTTCGTTCCCGAGCGCCAGGACGACGCGACCTCCGGCGCGTAGTCCTTGCTGGCGGAATACTCGAGCGATCCGTGCCGATAGAGACTCGAACGCAAAGTACGTAAGTACATGCTCAGATCCTGCCATCACCACGGCCGGGTGCTGCGGCCTCAAGAGGGCATGGACACCCGGGTGGCGACCGTTCTCACCCGCCCACATTGAGAATGAGGTCCCGACGGAATCACGACTGGCGCGGTTCCCGAGCATAGGGGACAACGGGTCCGGCGTCGTTCAGCCGTCGAGCCGGGTAGAGAGGATGAGCCCGCTCGACCAGTCGATCTCGACCGCGGCGAGGCGGGAGTCGTGGAGCAGCTGCTCTCGGACCTCCGCTGTCTTCACGCGGTGTACGTCGCTCACGAACTCCGGCGGCGTCATATCGTCGACGAGCAACACGCCCTGGGGCGCCAGAGCATCGATGGTGTCGTCGAGACCTTCCCACTTCCCGCCCTGGGCGTCGGCGAAGATCAGGTCCCAGCGGTCCCCTCGGCGAAGGATCTCGAGCGCGTCGCGCTTCTCCAACGTGACGAACGCTGGCCAGTCGATGCCCGCCGCCAATGCGGCCGTGGTGGGGTCGATCTCGGCCGAGGTGATCCGCACGTCGGTGCGCTCCCCGAGCCCACTGAGCATCCACGCCAGCCCGACACCGGCGCCGGTGCCGAGTTCGAGCGCCGAGCCGCCGCGAGGGATAGCGGCGACGAGGACCTGAAGCAGGCGCCCGGCACCGTGATCGCACGACAACGCGAAGCCGGCCGCCTCGGCGCGCTCCAGGACTCGGCGGACGTCGGGTGGGAGCATAACGGGGGTATCTCTCTCTTCGAACTCCGGCATCATGTCTCCGAGGAGGGTCGTAGGGGACGGGACACGAGTGAGCGGGTGGCGACTAGGGCGAAAACTGCGGTCAAGCCCACGGTGATGCAAATGGCGTAGGACAACGGCCCGGCTAGTCCACCACCGTGTGCGAGCGCCGTCATCGAGGACACGACGGCTGACACAGGGTTGGCCCGGACGACCGGTTGCAGCGCGCCAGGGAATGCCGCCACAGGCACGAACCCGGAGAACTGGGACCAGGACCGGGCAATGCAGAGACGGGTCTCCAGCCCGCCCCCACGAGGAGAGATTGCGCGCCATCGGCAGTGAGGATGGTTCGAACGGGTTCGCCGAGAGCCGCCACCCGGGCCTGGAACCGGGCTCGCCGTTCGGCGAGCCCCCCCGAGCCAGTGTCGATCGACAGGCTGATAGCCAGCCTGCTGCGTCTTGCCGCTACCTCGGCCAATCCCTGTAGCAAGGCATTCAGGACCGGCAGGTCGAGGTAGGAGGCGACCCCTTCGCACAGCATGAGGGATCTCTTGGTCGGGTCGATGCCGGCAGCGGCCAGCCGGGGTCCGATCGGGTCGATCGTGAAGTCGGCGGACACGAACGTCACCTGGTCGGTGGCGATACCCAGCCGGCGCAAGCGGCGCTGCTTGTCAGCCTGGGTGTCGGGATGGTCCACCTCGAACCATCGCACTCCCGGCTTGGAGTAGCGCCACGCCCTGCCGTCATAGCCGGCAGCCGCCACGACTACCTGGGTAACTCCGCGATGAAGCGCGGTGACCA
>JBOGGF010000449.1:0-7303 GCA_050743965.1 Acidimicrobiales bacterium | reverse complement strand
GGCCCGGACGGGGTTCGGCGGCAGGCTGCTGTGTCGCCTACTGCCTCCGGATCGTCGATCTCGACCCGATCAAATACGACCTTCTCTTCGAGCGGTTCCTCAACCCCGGCCGCAAGCAGATGCCCGATATCGACATGGACTTCGACGAGCGGTACCGGGCCGAGATGATCCGCTACGCCACCGAGCGCTACGGCTGGGACCGGGTCGCCCAGATCGTGACGTTCTCGACGATCAAGGCCCGTGCGGCGGTGCGGGACGGCGCCCGGGTCCTCGGCTACCCCTACGCCCTCGGGGACCGGATCGCCAAGGCCATGCCGCCCCTCGTCATGGGCCGGGACACGCCCCTGTGGGCGTGCCTCACCAGGTCCGAAGGGTTCGAGGACGGCTACGCCGCCGCCGGCGAGCTGCGGGCCATGTACGAGGCAGACCCGGACGTCCAGCGGGTCGTGGACGTGGCCCGGGGCCTCGAGGGCCTGCGGCGCCAGGACGGCATCCACGCTGCCGCGGTGGTGATCACCAAGGACCCCCTCACCAGGTACGTGCCGATCCAGCGCAAGCCCGACGCCGGCGGCAACCCCGAGGATGCCCCGATCGTCACCCAGTACGAGATGCACGGCGTGGAGGAGCTCGGCCTGCTCAAGATGGACTTCCTCGGGCTGCGGAACCTCTCGGTGATCGAGCGGGCCCTCGACCTCATCGAGACGATCACCGGGTCCCGGCCCGACATCGACGCGGTGCCCCTCGACGACGAGCCGACCTTCGATATGCTGCGGCGGGCGGACTCGATCGGCGTCTTTCAGCTCGAAGGGACGGCGATGCGCCAGACGTTGCGCTCGCTCGCCCCCACCAGCTTCGACGACGTGGCCGCCCTGGTGGCGCTGTACCGGCCGGGGCCGATGGCGGCCAACATGCACCGCGACTACCCGGAGCTCAAGAACGGGCGCAAGGAGCTCACCTACCTCCACGCCGACCTCGAGCCGATCCTGGGCGACACCTACGGCCTCATGCTCTACCAGGAGTCGGTCATGCGGGTGGCCCAGAAGTTCGCCGGCTACACGCTCGAAGAGGCGGACAACCTCCGGAAGGCCTGCGGGAAGAAGGATCGGGCCCTCATCGCCGCCGAGCGGGAGAAGTTCGTGGCCGGCTGCGAGGAGCAGGGCTACGGCGAGCAGCTGGGCACCAAGCTGTTCGACATCATCGAGCCGTTCGCCGACTACGCCTTCAACAAGTCCCACTCCTACGGTTACGGCCTCGTCGCCTACCAGACCGCCTGGCTCAAGGCCCACCACCCGGTCGAGTACATGGCCGGCCTGCTCACCTCGGTCAAGGACAACAAGGACAAGACGGCCGTCTATCTGGCCGAGTGCCGGGCCCTGGGCATCGAGGTGGTGGTGCCCGACGTCAACCGGTCGGCGGCCGAGTTCTCGCCCCGACCGGCGACCGAGGGCGCGGCCCGGCCGGGCATCGTGTTCGGGCTGGCGGCGGTGCGCAACGTCGGCGAGAGCCTGGTCGATCGCATCGTGGCCGAGCGGGTGGCCGGCGGGCCGTTCGGCGACGTCTACGACTTCTGCCGCCGGGTGGACCCCATGGTCCTCAACAAGCGCACCATGGAGTCGCTGGGCAAGGCCGGGGCCTTCGACTCCCTGTGCCATCCGCGCCAGGGGCTCTGCTTGGTGCTCGACGAGATCGTCGATCGGACCCTGGAGCGCCGGCGGGAGCATGACGTGGGCATCGCCACCCTCTTCTCGTCCCTCGAGCCGGCGGAGGGCAACGAGGCGGGGAAGTGGGAGGGCACCCGGGTGCCGATCCCCGACCTCGAGTTCGACAAGTCCCAGAAGCTGGCGTTCGAGAAGGAGATGCTCGGCCTCTACGTGAGCGACCACCCGCTCCTCGGGGTGGAGCAGGCCCTGGCCCGCCACACGGACTGCTCGCTGGGCGAGGTCCGCGACGGGGCAGGGGAGGCCGAGGGCGTGGTCCGAGCGGTCGGCGGGGTGGTCACCGACCTGCGGCGCCAGTACACGAAGAAGGGTGACCTGATGGCGCGCTTCGTCCTGGAGGACCTCCAGGCGTCGATGGAGGTGTTCGTCTTCCCCAAGGTGATGGCCGACCACGGGGCGCTGCTGGACAACGACGTCGTCGTCGTGGTGCGGGGGCGGGTGGACCTGCGCGACGAGCAGCCCAAGCTCGTGGCCATGGAGGTCCGGCGGCCCGAGCTCGGCTCCCCCGACGCCCAGGAGCTGCGCATCGCCCTCCCCCTGGTCGCCCTGACCGATGACAAGGTGGGGCGCCTGAAGTCCCTCTTGTCCGAGCACCCCGGGACGTCGCCGGTGCTGCTCCACGTCGGCGGGAAGATCCTGCGGCTGCCGCCCCACTTCAACGTGGACAGCCGGCACGGCCTGGTAGGCGAGCTGAAATGGCTGCTCGGGGCGGGGGCCATCGTCGTCTGAGGCCGACCCGGCGTGCCCGCCTCGACGAACGCCGGTAGAATTGACCGCATGTCGATCGTGGTCACGACCAAGGACTGCACCGCACTCAGCGATGCCGAGCTGGCGGAGATGGCGGACCTGGCCATCGAGCACGTGCCCGGTTGCGACATCGGGTACCTCTCGAAGGAGCGCGAGGAGTGGGTCCTCGTCACCGACGCCAGAGAGGGCTCCAAGCTCCGGGGCTACTCGTTCTGTACCCTTGAGCGGATCGGCGGCACCCCCTCTCTGCTCGTGGGGCTGGCGACCGTCGACCGCACCACCCGCGCCGACGCCACCCTCAAGGCGCTCATGGGCGACCAGTTCCGCCGGGCCCTGCTGGCCTTCCCCGACGAGGACGTCCTCCTCGGGACGATGCTCGGCGGCGCCGACGGGTTCCGGGCGTTCACGGGCCTCTGCGACGTGGTCCCGGCCGACGGCCACAAGCCGACGGGCGAGGAGCGAGCGTGGGGCCGGCGGCTGGCCAAGCGGTTCGGGGTGGACAGCCGGCTCGACGACCGGTCGTTCGTGGTGAAGGGCGACGGCTCGACCGCCCGCGGCCTTGACTTCGTGAGCGCCAAGGAGGGCCCTTCGATCGGCCTCTTCGACCGGGTGCAGCCCGAGCGGGGCGACCGCCTGGTGGCGTTCGGCTGGGCGATGGCCGAGGATCTCGCCGGGGGCAAGCTCGGCCGCTAGTGGCGGGGTCGATCAGCCCCGTGGCAGCACAGCCGTGCAGTTCTTGTAGCAGTGCCCGTCCCTGGGGCGGCTGATCGACGCCAGCAGGTAGTGCGGCGTGAAGCCCAGGGCGCTGTGCAGCGGCTTGCCGGCCAGCCGTTCCCTCCGGGCCGCGTCGAGCGCCCGGGCGGCATGGGCATCCTCCACCGGGAGCCAGACGTCGTCGCGTTCCCAGCCGAAACGCACCCACGTGGAGCCGTCGGCCGGGCGGCGGATGAGCTGTGGCGCCCGGGTGGGCGCGACCAGGGCCACCGAGGGCCGGAGCCCCCGGAACTCCCAGTAGGGGGCGGACGAGCCGGGGAACCCCAGCAGCGGACCGTCCGGCGGCGCCGCCAGGCGGGAGAGCATCTTGCGGACCCGCCGTCCCCGGAGGGTGCCGACGTGCCGCGGCAGGCCGGCGGCCGTCGTCGCCTCCGGTTGGGCCAGATCGTCACGCTCGGGATCGGCCGCGAGGGTCGCCTCCACTACGTCGA
This sequence comes from Acidimicrobiales bacterium, assembly GCA_050743965.1. Classification (GTDB taxonomy): domain Bacteria; phylum Actinomycetota; class Acidimicrobiia; order Acidimicrobiales; family RAAP-2; genus DAHUZJ01. Next base: position 3,633 of record JBOGGF010000449.1, on the reverse strand, counting down.
ACGCCGCTAGGTCCGGCTCGTGGTCCTCGGGCCACTGCACCCGGAGGCGGATCAGCGCGCCCGAGGCCAGGTCGACGGCCGTCGTGTCGTCCAGGGTGCAGGCGAGCACGAGCAGGCGCAGGCGAGCGCCGCCTTCGGTGAGTGCCCGTTCCCGGCGCGCGACATCCTTGAGCACCGACCGGGCGGCGGCGCGCCCCGACGCGTGTTCCGGCAACTTCGGTCCTCCTGTGGCCCCTGGTCCGCCGACAAACTAGCCAAGCTGTGCGGCGAGGGTGGCGGCATCCCGGGCGGGTGCCGCGCAGGCGAACCGGTGGCAGACGTAGGCCGCACCCGGTGACCGCTCGTGCCACAACGGGGACGCCGTCGGCTCGCCCCAGGCCACCACCGCGTCGGGCAGCCAGTGCCGGCGGACCTCGGACAGGAGGTCGGGCCGTTCCCCGGCCACCACGATCTCGGTCCCGCCCTCGGCCAGGAGCAGCGCCGGCACCATGTCGGCCACCGCCATCGGCTGCTGTTCCAGGAGGGGACGGTCGAGCCCGACGAGGCGCTCGCCCGCCGCTTGGAGCCGGCCGTCGCCGGTGAGCGCGGCCAGACGCAGGAGGGAGAGGGCGGCGGTGGAGCTGGCCGAGGGCACGGCCCCGTCGAGCACGTCCTTGGGCCGGACCACGAGCTGGTCGGCGTCCTTGCCGGTGGTGCACAGGCTGCCGTCGTCGTCGCTGAAGAGGTCGAGCATGGTCGCCGCCACCTCGACGGCCCGGGCCGTCCAGCGGGCCTCGCCGGTCAGCTCGCCCAGCCGGGTGCAGGCGTCGACGAGCCAGGCGTGGTCGGCGGCGAACGCCGGGACGCCGGTCGACCGCAGCCACCGACCGTCGGGACGGCGGGACCGGGCGAACAGCGCCTCGGCGACGTCGACCGCCGCCCGGTGCCACCGGTCCGAGCCGGTGGCGGCGGCCGCCTCCGCCAGGACCGACACCGCCATGGCGTTCCACTCGGTCAGCACCTTCTCGTCGCGTGCGGGTTGGGGCCGGCGCCGCCGGGCCTCGAGCAGCAGACGCCGGGCCTGCTCGACGCCCTCGGGGCGCCCGAGCGGCGCCCCGAGGGGCCGGCGGAGCACGGTGCTGCCCTCCCAGTTGCCCTCCTCGGTGACCCCGTACCATTCGAGGGCCGCCGAGGCCAGCTCCGGTCGCCCGGCCGCCGACAGCACCCGGCGGACCTCGTCGGGGGTGAAGGTGGCGTGGCCACCCTCGATCCCGTCGGCGTCGGCGTCGTACGAGGAGCACAGCCCGCCGCCGGCCGCCGCCAGTGTCGCCACGATGAAGTCGAGCGTCTCGGTGGCGACCTGCAGGTAGGAGCCCTCGCCCGTCGCGTGCCAGCCGTGGAGGTAGGCCCGCGCCAGCAAGGCCTGGTCGGTGAGCATCTTCTCGAAGTGGGGGACCAGCCATTGGCGGTCGGTCGAGTAGCGGGCGAAGCCGCCGGCCAGGTGGTCGTAGATGCCGCCCGCCGCCATCGCCCCGAGGGTGGTCGTGGCCATGGTGCGCGCAGCGGCGTCGCCCGTCGCCCGGTGGTGCCGGAGGCACAGCTCCACCAGGGTCGGCCGGGGGAACTTCGGCGCCGAGCCCCAGCCGCCCCACTCCGGGTCGAAGCGCTCGCCGAGGCCCTCGACGAGGGCGGCGAGGATCTGTGGACCCCCGACCCCGGCCGAGGCGTCGGTCAGCCGGTCGGTCATCCGGTCGGTCAGCCGCACCTCGCGAGAGACCGCCTCGAGCAGGGAGTCGGCCTGGGACTCCACCTCCGCCCGGCGGTCGCGCCAGGCGTCGGCGACGGCCGCCAGCACCCGGCGGAAGGCCGGCATGCCGTGGCGGTCGGACGGCGGGAAGTACGTGCCGCCGAGGAAGGGCCGCCCGTCTGGCGTGCAGAAGACCGACATCGGCCAGCCACCCGAGCCCGTGGTCACCTGGACCGCGGCCATGTAGACGGCGTCCACGTCGGGCCGTTCCTCCCGGTCGACCTTCACCGGCACGAAAGAACGGTTGAGGTCCCCGGCCGTCGCCGGGTCCTCGAAGCTCTCGTGCGCCATCACGTGGCACCAGTGGCACGAGGCGTACCCGATCGAGACGAAGAGGGGCTTCCCCTCCCGCTGGGCCGCCGAGAGCGCCTCCTCACCCCATGGGTACCAGTCGACCGGGTTGGCGGCGTGCTGGCGGAGGTAGGGGCTGGTGGCCCCGGCGAGGCGGTTCACGGATCGATGCTACGGGGTTAGCGTGGCATCCCGTGGAGCTGCGACTGGACGGCAAGACGGCCCTGGTGACGGGGGGGAGCAGAGGCATCGGGCTCGCCATCGCCCGCCGGCTGGCCGGGGCGGGTGCCCGGGTGATGCTCGTCTCGCGCAAGGCCGACGACCTTGCCGCCGCGGCCGAGGCGCTGCGGGCCGAGCTCCCCGGGGCCGAGGTCGACTTCCATGCGGGCCATGCCGGCGACGAGGCCCAGGCCCGCGCCAGTGCCGAGGTGACGGCGAAACGCTTCGGCGGGCTCGACATCCTCGTCAACAACGCCGGGACCAACCCGTACTACGGCCCGCTGGTGGGCCTCGACCGGTCGCGGGCGATGAAGACGGTCGAGGTCAATCAGTGGGGGATCGTCGCCTGGACCCGCGCCGCCCACGAGGTGGCGATGGGGGCGTCGGGTGGGGCGGTCATCAACCTCGCCTCGGTCGGCGGCCTCGGGCCGGAGCCCGGCATCGGCTGGTACAACGCGACCAAGGCGGCGGTGCTGCACCTGACCCAGCAGCTCGCCTACGAGCTGGCACCGGGGGTCCGGGTCAATGCGCTGGCGCCGGGGCTGGTCAAGACCGACCTCGCCCGGGCCCTGTGGGAGGGCAACGAGGAGCGGATCGCCGCCCACATCCCGATGCGACGCCTCGGCGAACCCGACGACGTGGCGACGGCCGCCCTCTTCCTCGCCTCGGACGCCGCGTCGTGGATCACCGGGCAGGTGCTCGTGGTCGACGGTGGCTCGACCAGCCAGGCGACGGGCGCCGTCGGCTGACCGTGGGGTCAGGCGAGGTCGGACCGGCGGACCTTGCCCGACGGGGTGCGGGGCAGGACGTCGACCAACACCAGCTCCTTGGGCGCGGCCCACGGCGCGAGGGTGCCCGCCGTCAGCGCCCGCAGGTCGTCGAGGGCCGGAGGCGTCGCCGGGTCCACCGGCACGACCCAGGCCACGACCCGCTCGCCCCACTCGGGGTCGGGCCGCTTCCACACCGCCGCCTCGGCGACCGCCGGGTGGGTGGTGAGGACCCGCTCCACGGCGACGGGCCACACCTTCTCGCCGCCGGTCACGATCACCTCGGCCAGGCGGCCGTTGACGGCGAGCCGTCCGCCCTCCTCCAGGCGCCCGCCGTCGCCGGTCGCGAGCCAGCCGCCCCGGCCGTCGGGCCCGGCGACCCGGGGATCGGTGCCGTCGCGGTAGCAGCGCAGCAGCATCGGTCCCCGCAGGAGGATCTCGCCTTCCTCGCCGCCGTCCGGGCCGCCGGTCCCGATGGCCACCTCGACCCCGTCGAGCGGGACCCCGTCGTAGACGACACCCGACCCGGTCTCGGTCATGCCGTAGGTGGCCACGACGTTGGCCGGGACG
>JBOGGF010000448.1:0-2715 GCA_050743965.1 Acidimicrobiales bacterium | reverse complement strand
GGCTCGACCCGGCGCAGTTCGGGGGCCGGCGGGTGGACGAGCTGAGCGGCGGGCAGCAACGCCGTGCAGCCCTCGCCGGCGTGCTCGCCAGCCGGCCGCCGGTGCTCGTCCTCGACGAGCCCTTCGCCGGGATGGACACCGCGGGCCGGGCCGAGCTGATCGAGGTGCTGGCGCGCCTCCGGGCCGAGACGGGAACGTCGCTGGTGGTCGTCTCCCACGACACCGAGGGCGCCGATCGGGTGGTCGACCGGGTGGTCACCCTCGAGCGGGGCCGGGTCGCCGACGTGCGGCCCGTGGCCCTCGCCGCCACCGGTGCGGTGGGGTTCGACGCCAAGACCGGTCGGGCGGTCCGCGCCACGGCCACGGCCGGGGCGCTGCCCGAGGGCCCCGGCACGCCGACCGCAGCGGCCCATCGTGCCGGCGGCGACGACCACGGCGCCCGACCCCACCGGCGACGCCGGCGCGAGCTGCACCTGCTCCGGGCGGTCCCCGGCGACAGCCCCGTGCACCGGCTGTGGGCGGGCACCAAGGTGGTGGCCCTGCTGGCGCTGGCCGTCGTCCTGTCGCTCAAGGCGAGCTGGGCGTCGGTCGGCATCATGGCGGCACTCGTGGCGGTGGGGCTCGCCGCCGGCCGGGTGCCGCCGGGGGCCCGGCCACGGGTCCCCCCGTGGTTCTGGGTCGGCGTCGCCGCCACGGCGGTCCTGCCGCTCGTCGCCGGCGGGGCGCCGGTCGTCCACGTCGGCGGGCTCGCCGTCGGCCTCGGCGGGGTGGCACGGTGGGCACGCCTCCTCTCGCTCGCCTTCGTGATCCTCCTCGCGGCGGCGCTCGTGTCGTGGACCACCCCTCTCGGCGGCGTGGCCCCGGCCTTGGGGCGGCTCGGCCGGCCCGGCCGTCGGCTGGGGCTACCGGTGGACGAGTGGGCAGCGACCCTGGGACTGGCCCTGCGCTGCATCCCGCTCCTCCTCGACGAGATCCGCGTCCTCACCGCGGTGACCCGCCTCCGAGCTGCCCACCAGCCCCAGCGGGACCGGCTGGCGGCCTGGTCGATGCTCCCGGGCAACGTGCTGGTGGCCGCGCTCGTGGTGGGCATCCGCCGAGCCCGGGAGATGGGGACAGCCATCGAAGCCCGGGGTGGCCTGTGGAGCGGTCCGGCGGGCCGACCGGGGCGGATCGCCGACGGCGACACCGGCCCGGGGTGGCGGGACCTGGTCGCCCTCGTGGTGGTGGCCGGCGCGGTCGTGGCCGCCGCGCTCCTGTGACCGGCGCCGCCCAGGAACTCCCCGCAACGCCACTCCGGTCCCCGCCCGCAACTCCCGCACCGTCGCCATCCGCCGCTCCCACGCCGGTAGCGTGGCCCGGTGCCCGAGGCCTGTACCGCTCCCAGCGCCGCCGTTCCCGCCAGCGCGACCCGCCCGGGTGGGACGGCGATCGAGGTGGTCGAGCTGGTGAAGCGGTTCGGTGAGCTCGAGGCGGTGCGCGGCGTCAGCTTCGAGGTGGCGGCGGGCGAGACGTTCGGCTTCCTCGGGCCCAACGGGGCGGGCAAGTCCACCACCATCTCGATGCTCTGCACCCTCCTCAACCCGAGCGGGGGCAGCGCCCGGGTCGCCGGCTTCGACGTCGTGAAGGAGCGGGCAGAGGTCCGCAAGCGGATCGGGCTGGTGTTCCAGGACACGACCCTGGACGACTACCTGACGGCCGAGGAGAACCTGCGCTTCCACGCCGAGCTCTACGGCGTGCCCCGTGCCCAGACGGCCGGCCGCCTGGCCGACGTGCTCCACATGGTCGGGCTGTGGGACCGCCGCGACGGCCTGGTGCGGACGTTCTCGGGCGGCATGAAACGCCGGCTCGAGATCGCACGGGGCCTGCTCCACTCCCCCCGGGTGCTCTTCCTCGACGAGCCGACCGTCGGCCTCGATCCCCAGACCCGCTCGCACATCTGGGGCTACATCAACGAGCTCCGGCGGCGCGAGGCCATCACCATGTTCCTGACGACGCACTACATGGACGAGGCCGAGCACTGTGACCGGATCGCCATCATGGACCAGGGCGAGATCGTGGTCCAGGACACGCCCGAGGCGCTCAAGGCCAGCGTGGGCCGGGACCGGGTCCAGATCCAGACGGCGGACGACCCGGCGGCCATCGCCGTCCTGGAGGCGCGATTCGACTTGGAGGGCACGGTGAGCGAGGGCGGGGTCACCTTCTACGTGCACCAGGGCGAGGCCTTCGTGCCCCGGCTCTTCGCCGAGCTGGGCGTGGCCATCCGCTCGGTGTCGATCGCCCGGCCGACGCTCGACGACGTCTTCATGAACTACACCGGCCGGACCATCCGTGACGCCGAGGCGTCGGCGACCGATCGCATGGCCGCCGTGCCGTGGATGCGGGCGCGGCGGCGATGACCGATCGCGCCACCACGGATCCGACCGCTGCCGGCCCGGTGGCCGAGCAACCGACCGCCACCCCGGAGAAGGTGACCGAGGCGATGGCCCCCGGGCCGGCAGCCCCCCAGCCCGGCCCGGCGGGCTTCCATCGAGCGGCCCCGGCCGCCGTGCGCGTCGCCGGCGGGCGCTGGCAGGACGACCTGCGGGCGGTGCGCATGGTGTGGCGGCGCGAGCTCATCCGCTTCAGCCGCAACCGGCTGCGCATCATCACGTCGCTAGTGCAGCCGGTGCTCTTCCTCTTCGTCCTCGGCACCGGGCTCTCGTCCCTGATCGGGCG
>JBOGGF010000447.1:0-2631 GCA_050743965.1 Acidimicrobiales bacterium | reverse complement strand
GCCCTACGCGACCCCGGCCGGACCATCGTCGTCTACAAGGGAGGCCGGCACATGCCGTCGATCGCCGGCCTCCTCGCCGAGCACGGGCGACTCGAAGGAGCGGTCCTCGGCGAGCTCCTGGGACTACCCGGCGAGCGGATCGAGCCGCTGGCCGCCGCCGGGGACCGGCCGGCCGCGTACCTGGCCACCGTCATCGTGCCGCCGTCCCCCGGTGCGGTACCAGCGCAGGAGCACGAGAGCCGGTGATCGCCGGCATGATCTCGTTCGTCGGCGCCGGACCGGGGGCGCCGGACCTGCTCACCCTGCGGGGGGCGAACCGGTTGGCGGCCGCCGACGTCGTCGTGTGGGCGTCCTCGCTCGTGCCCGAGGCGCTGCTGGCGCATGCCCGGACGGGCGCCGAGGTCTTCGACTCGGCGACCATGACCCTCGAAGACGTGCTCGCCGTCTTCGCCGACCACCCGCACGACGCCGTCGTCCGCCTCCACTCCGGCGACCCCGCGCTCTACGGCGCCCTCCAGGAGCAACTGGACTGGTGCCGCCGCGAAGGTCGGGCCCACGAGATCGTGCCCGGCGTCTCCTCCCTCGGTGCGGCCGCCGCCGCCGTCGGGCGGGAGCTGACGGTGCCCCAGGTCGCCCAGAGCGTGGTGGTCACCCGACTGGCCAACCGCACGGAGCGGTCGGTCCCCGAGGCCGAGACCGTCGGCGCCTTCGCCGCCACCGGTTGCACCATGGCGGTCTTCCTCTCGGCCGCCCGGCCCGAGGCCCTCCAGGCCGAGCTGCTGGCCCCGCCGAGCCGCTACACCGGGGACACTCCGGCCGCCGTCGTCGTGCGGGCGACGTGGCCCGACGAGCAGGTGGTGCCCACGACCGTGGGTGAGCTGGCAGACGCCTTGCGGGCGACGGGCGCCACCACCACCGCGCTGGTGCTGGTGGGGCCGGCGCTGCGCGGGGCCGCTCCCCGCAGCCACTTGTACTCCCCTACCTTCGCCCACGCCCACCGCCGGCGGTCCTTTCCCGGCTCGACCGCCGGCCGACCGGCGGGCCGGCCCAGCACACGTGGATGACGGCAGGGCTCCCGAGCCCCACGAGCCCGAGCCCCACGAGCCCGAGCTCAGCGACGACGCGGCAGCACGGCGAAAGGGCTTGCGCACCGGCTTCACGACGGGCACGTGCGCGTCGGCGGCGGCCAAGGCGGCGGCGGTGGGTCTCGTGACGGGGGCGGTGCCGGCGACGATCGAGGTCGGTCTTCCCCGGGGCGAGCGCGTCACCTTCCCCGTCGAGGGGGCCGGGCCGGTGACGGCCGGCCGGCCGACCACCGCCACGGTGGTGAAGGACGCCGGGGATGACCCCGACTGCACCGACGGCGCCCGGATGATCGCCGAGGCGACGTGGCAAGACGACGGTCCGCCGGGCAGCCCGGACGGTGTTGCCGCCACGGAGCTCGTCGCCGGCTCCGGCGTCGGCACCGTGACCCTTCCCGGCCTCGGCCTGCCGGTCGGCGCCCCGGCGATCAACCCGGTCCCCCGGCGCATGATCCTCGCCGCCATCGGTGAGGTCGAGGGCCACGTCGGACGGCCGCTGCTGGTCACCTTCTCGGTGCCCGGCGGCGAGGCGATGGCCGAGAAGACGACCAACGCCCGCCTCGGCATCGTCGGGGGCATCTCGATCCTCGGGACGACCGGGATCGTGCGCCCCTTCTCCACCGCCGCCTACCGTGCCAGCGTGGTCCAGCAGATCGACGTGGCGGCGGCGCAGGGAGCACGCTCGATGGTCCTGTGCACCGGTAGCCGGTCCGAGCGAGCCGCCCTGGACCTCTTCCCCGGGATCGACGCCGTCGAGGTGGTCGAGGTCGGCGACTACTCGGGCGTCGCACTGCGCCGGTGCGCGGTCAAGGGGATGCGGGAGGTCACCGTGGTGGCGATGGCGGGCAAGATCGCCAAGCTGGCGGCAGGGGTGATGATGACCCACTTCCACCGTTCCAACGTCGACACGGACCTCCTCGCCGAGGTGGCGCGGGAGACCGGGGCGCCGGCGATGGTGGTGGCAGCGGCCACCGAGACGGCGACGGCCCGGCACTTCTCCGACGCCTGCCAGGCGGCCGGCACCCCGGCACCGCTGGCGGCGCTCTGCCGGCGGGCGGCCACCGCCTGCCGGACCTTCGCCGGCGAGGGGGTCGCCGTCGACGTGGTCATGGTGGACTTCGACGGCGAGGCGGTGGTGGCCCGTGCCTGACCAGGCGCCGGTCACGGTGGTCGGGCTCGTCGACGACCGGTTGGACCTCCTGGCCCCCGAGGCACGCGCCGCGCTGGCCGGGGCCGACGTCGTGGTCGGTGGCCGCCGCCATCTCCTCCTGTGGCGATCGTGGTGCGACGGCGGCGCCCGGGCCACCTTGGCCGAACCGGCCGAACCGGCCGAACCGGCCGAACCGGCCGATGGGATCGGCGACGTGGTCCGTGAGGTGGGTGAGGTGGGTGACGTGGGTGAGGTGGGTGAGGTGGCCGCCGTCCGCGGGGCCCACGTCCGGCGCGAGCCGGACCCCGAGACCCTCGAGGCGCAGGGCGTGCCTGCTGGGGCGACCACGGCCACCACCAGCACGCCCGGCACCGGCGGTGGCGCCGGGCCGGCCCCGGC
>JBOGGF010000446.1:0-6135 GCA_050743965.1 Acidimicrobiales bacterium | reverse complement strand
GGGATTCCTCCAGTCCCACTCCAATGCGATCCATGCGCTGGAGTCAAGCTGGGATTCGGCCCTCGCGACGCTCGAGAGTGCTGGGACCGCTTGGCCGTCGTCCTAGTGTTCCAATCGAATCCAATCGAATTGGGTACGGCGCTCCAGGAGTGACTACGCAGCGAGCGGGATGACGCCCCGGTCATAGCGCGACTCGTGAACGCGGTGGCGTTCATGGGCGAGATGGAAGCGCCGGTAGTCGTCGAAGTCGCCGTTCGCGCGCACCGCTCGTAGCTCGAGGACGGCTTCTGCGCCGCCGACGCTCCAGCGCGCCCCGGTGATGTCCATCCGGTCGGCGACCAGGTAGCGGCATGCCCCTTCGATCACCCGGTGGCGATCGGCCAACCCGATGGATCCGAGTCGTGTGGCGCGTCGGGGGAACATTGGCCAGCTACGCGGTTGGCTTCGGGAGGAAGTTGCTCGAACGCGGCTACCCCCCGGAGGGTGCTGCTCGCCACGTGCGTCTGCTCGCCCAGCTGAGCCGGTGGGTGGAGTCCGAGGGGCACGGTGAGCGCGACCTGAACGAAGAGCGGGTGGCAGCCTGGCGCTGTTGCAAAGTAAAAGTAGAGGGGGCACGCCGAGCAAGTCGAGGGCCGCCCGTTCGGGCTTTCTGGCGAGCTGACGGGTCGCTGCTGCGATGTTGACGGTGCGGTCGGGCGCGATGCGGATGCTGCGGGGTCGCCCACCTTCAGCGCGCGAAGGACCTGTCATCATTGACGCAGTGCGGCGACGCGCTCCCTCAGCCGACCCGCTCGAAGATGGCGGCGATGCCCATGCCGCCGCCGATGCACAACTTCTCGATGCCCATGTTGGCGCCCCGCCGGTCCATCTCGCGTAGGAGCGTGGTGAGGATCCGGGCACCGGTGGCGCCGATCGGGTGACCGAGCGAGATGCCTGACCCATGGACGTTGGTCTTCTCCAGCTCCTTCTCGCCGAACCCCCACGCCCGCATGCAGGCGAGAACCTGGGCGGCGAACGCCTCATTGAGCTCGATGAGATCGATGTCGGCCAGGTGCAGCCCGGCCCGCTCCAGCGCCCGGGCGGTGGCGGGGACGGGGCCGAACCCCATCCGCTCGGGCTCGACCCCGGCGACGCCCCAGGACCGCAGGCGGGCGAGCGGTCGCAGGCCCAGCTCGCGGGCGAGGTCCGGGTGGGTGACGAGGCAGGCGGCGGCGCCGTCGTTCTGCCCGCTGGCGTTGCCGGCGGTGACGGTGGCTACGGGGTCCTGCCGGGACATCACCGCCCGCAGGCCGGCGAGCTTCTCCAGGGACGTGTCCGGGCGGGGATGCTCGTCGGCGTCCACCACCGTCTCGGCCTTGCGGGAGCGCACCGTCACCGGCACGATCTCCTCGGCGAAGATGCCGCTGCGCTGAGCGGCCACCGCCCGCTCGTGGGAACGGAGCGCCAGCTCGTCCTGCTCCTCCCGGGGGATGGCGAACTCGCGGCGGAGGTTCTCCGCCGTCTCGATCATCCCGCCCTCGACCGGGTGGTCGCGCCCGCCGGCGGTGACCCGGCCACGGGCGAGTCGGTCCAGCAGCACGACGTTGCCGGCCCGGGCTCCCCAACGCGTGGCCAGCGAGTAGTACTCCGCCTGGCTCATGCTCTCGGCGCCGCCGGCCACGACCAGGTCGCTGGCGCCAGTCTGGACCTGCATGGCGGCGTTGACGACCGCCTGGAGCCCCGAGCCGCATCGGCGGTCGACCTGGTAGCCGGCGACGCCGACCGGCAGGCCGGCGTCGAGGGCGGCGAGCCGGCCGATGGCCGGCGCCTCGCCGTTGGAATAGCCCTGGCCGAAGATCACGTCGTCGATCCGGTCGGTGGGAACCCCGCTGCGCTCGACGACGGCCTTGACCACCGTGCTCGCCAGGTCGGCGACTGGCACGTCCCGGAAGACGCCGCCATAGCCCCCGACCGCCGTGCGCAACGGCTCACAGATCACCGCGTCCCTCATGTGCCTTCCTCCCTGCGTCGTGTCGACGTCTGCCCGTCCCCCATAGTCAAGCCGTAGCCGTCAGCGTCCGCGTCCGCGGGCGGGGCGGGGCGGGCCCGCGTGGGGCTCGGCGATAGGTTGGGGAAGGCATCGACGAGACGAACCGGGGGGCGACGCAGTGGTCGAGGGCATGGCAGCCGGCGACGTCGAGCAGGGTGCCGGGACGGAATTGCCCGCCGGGATGGTCGTCGTGGTGGGCGGCGGCACGATGGGTGCCGGCATCGCCCAGTCGATCGTCCAGGCCGGAGCGGCGGTGCGCCTCTGCGAGGTGAGCGACGAGGCGGCGGCTGCCGCCCGGGACCGGGTCGTGGCCGGCCTGGCCCGGGCCGACGACGCCGGCGCGATCGCCCGGCTCGACGTCGTCACCGGGATCGGCGCGTGCCCGGCGGCCACCCTGGCGATCGAGGCCGTGCCTGAGGACGCCGGCCTGAAGCGACGCGTGCTCCCCGGCATCGAGGACGCCGTGCCGGCCGGCACCGTCATCGCCACGAACACCAGCTCGCTCTCGGTGGCGGCGATGGCCGACGGGCTCCGGGACGCCAGCCGGTTCGTCGGCATGCACTTCTTCAACCCGGTGCCCCGGTCAGCCCTGGTGGAGATCGTGACCACCCCGGCAACCGGCACCGAGGCCGTGGCAGCGGCGCGCGCCTGGGTCCGAGCCCTCGGCAAGGAGGAGATCGTCGTCCGTGACTCGCCGGGCTTCGCCACCAGCCGCTTGGGCGTGTTGATCGGCCTCGAGGCGATCCGCATGGTCGAGGAGGGAGTCGCCTCGCCCGAGGACATCGACCGCGGGATGGTCCTCGGGTACCGGTTCCCGATGGGCCCGCTGCGCCTCACCGATCTCGTCGGCCTCGATGTCCGCCTGGCGATCGCCGAGCACCTGGCGGGGACTCTGGGCGAACGGTTCGAGCCGCCGGCGCTCCTGCACCAGAAGGTGGCGGCCGGGGAGCTCGGGAAGAAGTCGGGCAAGGGCTTCTTCGACTGGTAGTGCCCGGCGGGACGGGGGCCGGTGCGCGGGCGGGGCCGGAGGCGGAGCCCTGGCAGTAGCGTCGTGGCATGCCACAGCAGAGGACGGTCCACGCAGCAGCGGAGCGCACGGTCGACGCCCCGGCCGAGCGGGTCTACGGCTGCATCGCCGGCATGCGGGAGCACCACCCCAACTTCCTGCCGCCCGCATTCTCCGGCTTCGAGGTCGAGTCCGGAGGCGTGGGGGATGGCACCGTGGTCCGGTTCTCCATCACCGCCGGCGGTCGCACCCGCTCCTACCGGATGCAGGTGGCCGAGCCCGAGCCGGGCCGGGTGCTCACCGAGTCGGACACCGGCTCCAGCCTGGTGACCACGTTCACCGTCGAACCGGTCGGCACCGGTGCACGGGTACGCGTCGCCACCAGTTGGATCGGCGGCTCGGGGGTCGGCGGCTTCTTCGAGCGGCTCTTCGCCCCCAAGGCGCTGCAGGGCATCTACGAGGACGAGCTCGAGCGCCTGGCCGCCTACGCCGGCAACCTCGGCGACTGAACGACCTCGTCCCGGGCGCCGAGCGCGCCTACACCAAGAACGGTGCGGTGGCGTCGGGGTCGAGCCCGTAGCGGCCGAAGGCGTCGGCCACGTCGCCGGGCGGGACCGTCCCCTGCTCGGCCAGTGACGAGAGGACGGCGACGACGACGTGGGGGGCGTCCACCTCGAAGTGCCGGCGCAGCGCCTCGCGGGCGTCGGAGCGGCCGAAGCCGTCGGTCCCGAGCGAGGTGAAGGGCCGCCGGATCCAGCGTGCGACCTGGTCGGGCACGGCCCGCATGTAGTCGGTCACCGCCACCACCGGCTCGTTGCCGGCTCCCAGCACGTCGCTGACGTACGGCGTCTGGCGGTCCTGGCCGGGGTGCAGGCGGTTCCATCGCTCGGCCGAGATTGCGTCGGACCGCAACGTGGCCCACGAGGTGGTCGACCAGGTGTCGGCCGAGACGCCCCACTCCTCGGCGAGCAGCCGGCGGGCCTCCATGGCGATCTGCCACATGGGGCCGGAGAAGCAGATGCTCGCACGGGCGCGCGCCGGGCCACCGCTTTCCACCTGGGCCGGCTCGGCGTAGCGGTAGATGCCGCGGATGATGCCCTCGCGCACCGCCTCCCCGGCCGGGCCCTCGGGCAGGGCGGGCATCGGGTAGTTCTCGTTGTACAGCGTGATGTACCAGAAACGATCCTCGGGGTCGTCCCCGAGCATGCGCCGGATCCCGTCCTCGACCACCACCGCCATCTCGTAGGCGAAGGCCGGGTCGTAGATGGCGGCGGCGGGGTTGGTAGACGCCAGCAGGGGGGAGTGGCCGTCGTCGTGCTGGAGCCCCTCGCCGAGCAAGGTGGTCCGTCCGGCGGTGCAGCCGGCCAGGATGCCGCGACCGCGCATGTCGCCGAGGGCCCACAGCAGGTCGCCAACCCGCTGGAAGCCGAACATCGAGTAGAAGAGGAACACCGGCAGCATCGGCTGCCCCCAGGTGGCGTAGCTGGTGGCGAGGGCGGTGAAGGCTGCCGCCGCCCCGGCCTCGGTGATGCCCTCCTGGAGGAGCTGACCGGACTCGCTCTCGGCGTACTTGAGCGGAAGGTCGGCGTCTACCGGGATGTAGCGCTGGCCCTCGGGGGCGTAGATGTTGAACTCGGCGATGATCGGCTCCAGCCCGAACGTCCGGGCCTCGTCGGAGACGATCGGCGCCACCAGCCGCCCGAAGGCCGGGTCGCGGACCAGGTTGCGGAGCAGCCGGGCGAAGGCCATCGTCGTCGACGCCGCCTGGTTGCCCGAGCCGGCCATGAGGTCGACGAAGGCCTTGGGATCGGGGAGCGTCACCTTGGCCGGGCGGACCACCCGGTGGGGGAGGGCGCCCGCCAGCACCTTGCGCCGGGCCATCAGGTACTCGTGGGCCTCGGACCCGGCCGGCGGGCAGTAGTAGGGCGGGGCGTCGGCCGCCAGGGCCTCGTCGGGGATCTCGTCGGACAGGTAGAGCCGGTCGCGCAGCGCCCGCAGCTGGTCCCGGGTCATCTTCTTGATCTGGTGGGTGGCGTTGCGGGCCTCGATCTGAGGCCCGAGGGTCCAGCCCTTGATCGTCTTGGCCAGGATGACCGTGGGCGCCCCGCGCTGCTCGGTCGCCAGCTTGTAGGCGGCGTAGAGCTTGCGGTAGTCGTGGCCGCCCCGGGGAAGGGTGCGCAGGTCGTCGTCGGAGAGGTGCTCGACCAGGCCGCGCAGGCGCGGGTCCGGGCCGAAGAAGTGCTCCCGGATGTACGCGCCGTCCTCGGTCGCGAGCTTCTGGAACTCGCCGTCGACGGTGACGTTCATCTTGTTGAGCAGCGCCCCGTCGACGTCCCGGGCGAGGAGGTCGTCCCATTTGGAGCCCCAGATCACCTTGATCACGTTCCAGCCGGCCCCGCGGAAGGTCGCCTCCAGCTCCTGTATGACCTTGCCGTTCCCGCGAACGGGGCCGTCCAGGCGCTGGAGGTTGCAGTTGATCACGAAGGTGAGGTTGTCGAGCTGCTCGCGTCCCGCGAGCGAAAGCGCCCCGAGCGTCTCCGGCTCGTCGCACTCCCCGTCGCCGAGGAAGCACCAGACCCGGGAGTTGCTGGTGTCGGTGATCCGCCGGTGCTGCAGGTAGCGGTTGAAGTGCGCCTGGTAGATGGCGTTGAGCGGCCCGAGGCCCATCGACACGGTCGGGTACTCCCAGAAGTCGGGCATGAGCCTCGGGTGTGGGTACGAGGACAGCCCGCCCGTTCCCGCCTTGGCGCCCTGCAGCTCCTGGCGGAAGTGCTCCAGCTGACCCTCGGTGAGCCTCCCCTCGAGGAAGGCCCTCGCGTAGATGCCAGGGGCGGCGTGACCCTGGAAGTACACCTGGTCGCCGGCCTGGCCGTCCTCCTTGCCGCGAAAGAAGTGGTTGAACCCGACCTCGTAGAGGCTCGCCGAGCTGGCAAAGGTGGCGAGGTGCCCGCCGATCCCCTCGGCCTGGTGGTTGGCGCGCACCACCATGATCGCCGCGTTCCACCGGATGTACGCCCGGATCCGCCGCTCGACATGCTCGTCACCGGGGAACCACGGCTCCGACTCCGGCGGGATCGTGTTGATGTAGTCGGTCGTGGTC
>JBOGGF010000445.1:0-1772 GCA_050743965.1 Acidimicrobiales bacterium | reverse complement strand
GTTTCGGGCGACGGGGAGATGGGCTTCCTCGTGGCCGAGCGCACAGCGAGCATGGCATGGAACGACCTCTTGCCGCCCTTGAGACGAGGGCAGGTGTCCACGGTGTTGATCGAGCTGCCGGGTGGCGAGGGCGTCGTGCGGCGCGGCGACGAGGTGGTCGTGGTCACCGGGGATGTCCACACAGATGGCGGACTACCGCTGCGGGCCGATGACATCTACCGCCCGGTCAAGACGTGGCTGCCCGGCGACCGGTCGCTTGTCGGGGGACTTCTGCCGCCGGGTTCGGTCGGCGCCGAGGTGGTGGATGATCCTGGCGGGCGGGTCGCGGCCAGGGTGGGTGGCGGGGCGTACGCCGCGGTGCTTGAGCAGCCCAACGATGGTCACGAGCCGGTCGTCTGCTGCCGTGACGCGACCGGATCTGCGGTCCGGCGTCCGCTCCCCGTCGAGTATCGGAGCACGCCCGTGGAGGATGCCGACGTCCCGTGCCCGGCGTGTGGGGCGATCGACTACGAGGAGTGCGTTCCAACCGAGGGCTGGCGCGGTGGTCGATCTGGGCCCGACGGCACGGTGATCCCCAACCCGGTTGTCGTTTGTCGGGGGTGTGGCCACGAAGAGCGTGAGGGCACATTTTTCGCCGTCGACGCTGCCTCCAAGGATGATGAGGACGAGGCCGCACGTGAGGCCCGGATCGCTCGCGCGCGCGAGCGTGCACGAATAGGGCGGTGGCACTCCAACGCGATGCTGCTGCGCACGCTCACGTTCCCGCTTTATGCCGCGGAGGGCTGGCCCGCGGTGATCGGCGCCAGTGGCTCGCATGGTGACCGGCTCACCAGCGTCACCATCCGACACCACGACACGCCAGACGCCGACCCCTACGCCGGGGACCGACCCCGGTTCGAGATCACCACCTCACGCGAAGACTCGTCTGCGATCGACGAGCTAGGTCAAGCTCGCTGGACGCTCCACGGCTGGCTCGCCAACAACGACGCGCACGCCTGCTCATCGTGGCCCGAAGCTTCGCACGCAGCGGTGTCCCTGTGGCTGGCCGCCCGCGATCGCGCCGTGCGCGCCGAGGTGCTCACTACTGTCCGCTCCGAGCAGATGATCAGCATCGACGGAGCACTCGCACCCTTCCTGACCCTGACCGCCGCCAGCGGCCACTGGGCCGCTGCCCGCCGCCACAAAGACCTCCTGATCACGATCGCCGCCTGCGATCTTGACCCCCCAGCCATCACCGTCGAGCCGGTCGCGGATCCCGCAGCCCGCCTTCTCGGCCCCGAGCCGCCAGGCGCGGACGCCTGGCCGGAATGACCCGAGCCCGGAGTCTGAACGCGCGAACCCCGCACAAGCTGGCTGTACGATCGCCGCTCGCCACTTCCCATCGCGCCCGGCGGGCTGAACGGACCATTTGCGTGCCTACCCCGTCTCTGCTGCATCGTCGCCAGACCGGATCCGGGTAGCTCGCTGGCGCAGTTGGCCGTGGCTCGCCTCCGGCGGGAAGCCGAAGCCCCGGTAGCTGAACGCGGTCGTCGGCCAACTAACTCGATCGCCGTCCCGTGACAGGATCGCCGGGATGCGAGACGAGCGCGACGATGGGGCTTTTGTTACGACCGAGCGGCTGTTGGTGCGCCGATGGCAGCTGGACGAGATCGAGCGGTTCTTTGACATCTACCGTCGCCCGGAGGTGGTGCGCTGGCTGGGAGCCGAGCCGATGGCAGACCGCAGTGACGGGATCGAGATGATCGAGCGCAACCTCTCGCGCGAACGCGCCG
>JBOGGF010000444.1:0-20497 GCA_050743965.1 Acidimicrobiales bacterium | reverse complement strand
GGGTGGCGGTGGGCCTCGACTACCGGCGCCGGCCGGACGGATCGCTGGAAGCGGCAGCCCGCGGCTGGCTCGAGGGGTCGGGCCGCACGGTGGGCGAGGTGCTGGCGGCGGTGGAGGGGGCGCCACTCGGCGCCGTCGTGGTGACGGCCATCGAGCGCGACGGGACGCTGGCCGGCCCCGACCTCGAAGGGCTGGGCGCCGTGCTCGACCTGACGGCGCTGCCGGTCGTGGCCTCGGGCGGCGTGGGCTCGGTCGACCACCTCCGTGCGCTGGCCGCTCTCCGGTCACCGGCGACCGGGCGTGCCCTGGCCGGGGCAGTGGTGGGCCGAGCCCTGGTGGACGGCAGCATCGACCCCGAGGAGGCGATCGCCGCGTGCGCACCGTCCGGGTGATCCCCTGCCTCGACGTGACCGGCGGCCGGGTGGTGAAGGGCGTGCAGTTCGTGGACCTGGTCGATGCGGGGGACCCGGTCGAGCTGGCGGCGCGCTACGACGCCGAGGGGGCCGACGAGCTCACGTTCCTCGACATCACCGCATCGTCGGAGGGTCGCGACACCATGGTCTCGGTGGTGGCCCGTACGGCCGAGCAGGTGTTCATCCCCCTCACCGTCGGGGGCGGGGTCCGCACCGCCGAGGACGGCCGCCGGCTGCTGCGGGCGGGGGCCGACAAGGTGGCGGTCAACACCGCCGCCCTCGACCGTCCGGCGCTGGTGGAGGAGCTGGCGGGGGAGTTCGGCGCCCAGTGCGTGGTGGTGGCGGTCGACGCCCGGGCCCGGCCGACCGGGGAGGGGCGCGTCGCCGGGTCGGCCGGGTGGGAGGTGTGCACGCACGGGGGGCGCCGGCCGACCGGGGTGGACGCGGTGGAGTGGGCGGCCCGCGCCGCCACCCTCGGCGCGGGCGAGGTCCTGCTCACCTCGATGGACCGCGACGGCACCCGGGACGGATACGACGTCGCCCTCACCCGGGAGGTCGTCGATGCCGTCGGCGTGCCGGTGGTGGCCTCCGGCGGGGTCGGGACCCTCGAGCACCTGGCGGCCGGGGCGATGGACGGTGGGGCCGACGCCGTGCTGGCGGCCTCGATCTTCCACCGGCGCGAGCACACCGTGGCCGAGGCCAAGGCCTACCTGGCCGCCCGGGGGGTGCCGGTCCGCCCGGGGTGAGCGGGGCGCGCCGGCGCGCCCTCCCCGGGCCGTGCTCGGGCGCGTCCGGTGGTGCGGTACCGTGCCTGTGTGGCAGTCAACGAATTGCCCCAGGCCAGCGGGCTCAAGCAACCGATCACCGTCCTGTTCGACCGGGTGATGGTCCAGGTGGCCCCGGCCGAGGGCGAGCGCCGTTCGCGGGCGGGCATCCTGATCCCGGCGACGGCCCAGGTGTCGCGCCGCCTGGCGTGGGCCGAGGCGGTGGCCGTGGGCCCCCACGTGCGGGCGGTGAAGCCGGGCGACCACGTGCTGTTCAACCCCGAGGACCGCTTCGAGGTGGAGGTGCAGGGAGAGGAGTACGTGATCCTGCGCGAGCGCGACGTCCATGCCGTGGCGTCCGAGCGCATCGACGGCGGCACGGGGCTGTACCTGTGACCGCCACGTCGCCGGTGCCGGTGGGCGTGGCGCTCGACGACGTCGATCGGTCCCTGCTCGACGAGGTCGCCTTCGACGACCGCGGGCTGGTGACGGCCGTGGTCCAGGACGCCGCCGGCGGCGACGTCCTCACCGTGGCCTACATGAACGCCGAGTCGCTGCGCCGGACCCTCACCACCGGCAGGACCTGGTTCTGGAGCCGGAGCCGCCAGGAGCTCTGGTGCAAGGGCGAGACGTCGGGCGACCGCCAGTACGTGCGCGAGGTGCGGGTCGACTGCGATGGCGACGCCCTCCTGGTCCTGGTCGACCAGCACGGTGACGCCGCCTGCCACACCAAGCGCTGGTCGTGCTTCCACCGGACCCTGGGACGGGGGCCGGGCGTCCCGCGTCCGGACGCCCGGGCCGGAGCGGGCCCGGCACCGGCACGCTGATGGCCGGCGACGTGCCCGGCCTGCGCGTCCAGCCGTCGGTGGCCGAGTTCGCCGCCCTGGCCCGGGACCACCGCATCGTCCCGGTGTGGGCCGAGATCGTGGCCGACACGCTGACGCCGGTGGCCGCCTTCGCCAACGTGGTGGGGGAGGGCCCGGGGTTCCTCCTCGAGTCGGTCGAGGGCGGGGAACGCTGGGGACGGTACTCGTTCGTCGGGCGGTCGCCGCTCGCCACCCTGGTTGCCCGCGGCCGGAATGTCGAGGCCACGGGCCGGCTGGCCGTCCCCACCGGCGATGGGCGAGGCGTGCTGGCGGCGATCGACGACCTCCTCGGCACGTTCCGGTCCCCGGTGCTGCCCGACCTGCCCCCGCTCCACGGAGGGGTCGTCGGCTATCTCGGCTACGACGTGGTCCGCGAGGTCGAGCACCTCCCGTCGGTCCCGGCCGACGACCAGGGGTTTCCCGATGCCGCCCTGGTGGTCATCGGCCAGCTGGCGGCGTTCGACCACTGGCTCCAGCGGGTGGTCCTGGTGGACAACGTGCCCGTCGACCCCTCGTGGGAGCCCGCCGAGATGGCGGCGGCGCGCGACCAGGCGGTGGCGCGGCTCGAGCAGCTCGCGGTCGCGTGCTGCCGGGGGGCCGACGCCTGGCCCGTCCCGGTGCCGGTGCGGGGCGAGCCGGTGGCCGAGCGGCGCCGGACCATGACCCCGGCGGCCTACCGGGACGCCGTGGCGGTGGCCAAGGACCACATCCGCCGGGGCGACGCCTTCCAGGTGGTGCTCTCCCAGCGGTTCGATCTCGACCTCGACGTCGGCCCGTTCGACGTCTACCGGGCGCTGCGGCTGCTCAACCCGAGCCCGTACCTGTACTTCCTCCGCTTCCCCGAGGTCACGGTGGTCGGGTCCTCGCCCGAGCCGATGGTGCGGCTGCGCGACGGCGTCGTGACCTCCCGGCCCATTGCCGGCTCGCGGCCCCGGGGGGGGACGGCGGACGAGGACCTCCTCCTGGCGGGGCAGCTGGTGGAGGACCCCAAGGAGGTTGCCGAGCACGTCATGTTGGTCGACCTCGCCCGCAACGACGTCGGGCGGGTGGTCAGCTTCGGCACCGAGCAGGTCGACGAGCTGATGACGGTCGAGCGCTACAGCCACATCATGCACCTCACCTCCCAGGTGTCCGGGCGGCTGCGGCCCGGCGACGGGCCCATCGACGTGCTGCGGGCGACGCTGCCGGCGGGCACCCTCTCGGGGGCTCCCAAGGTGCGAGCCATGGAGATCATCGACGATCTGGAACCGACCAAGCGGGGCATCTACGGAGGTGTGGTGGGCTACTGCGACTTCTCCGGCAACCTCGACACCGCGATCGCCATCCGCACCATGGTCGTGGCGCCCGACGGCCGGGCGTCGGTGCAGGCCGGTGCGGGCATCGTCGCCGACAGCGACCCCCGGACCGAGGACGAGGAGTGCGAGCACAAGGCGGCGGCCCTGCTGGCGGCAGTGGCGGCCGCCCGGCGGATGGCCGCGGCGCGACCGCCCGCCGACCCGGTGCCGGCGTGACCGGCGGCGAGATGGACAGGACGCCGGTGCCGGTGGGCGCCGAACGGGCGGCGGTCGAGGCCGACTACGAGGCGCTGCGCCGGGGCGGCGGCGCCCACCGGCTCGAGCGCGACGTGCTCGTGGTCGCCGGCCCCGAGGCCGAGGGGTACCTCCAGGGGCAGCTGAGCCAGGACGTCGCCGGCATGGCGCCGGGCGACGCCCGTGACGCCCTTCTGCTCGAGCCCGACGGCAAGCTCTGCGCCCTCCTGCGGGTGACGGCCCTGGGTGAGCGGGGCTACGCCCTGGACGTCGACGCCGGCCACGGCGAGGCGGTCGCCGCCCGGCTGCGTCGCTTCCGGCTCCGGACCAAGGTCGAGATCGAGCCGGTGCCGTGGCCGTGCGTGGCGCTGCGGGGCCCTGGCGCCGCCGCCGCGG
This sequence comes from Acidimicrobiales bacterium, assembly GCA_050743965.1. Lineage (GTDB taxonomy): Bacteria > Actinomycetota > Acidimicrobiia > Acidimicrobiales > RAAP-2 > DAHUZJ01. The sequence continues at coordinate 16,529 of JBOGGF010000444.1, read as the reverse complement.
TGACCGCCGGCGAGCCCGGCGCCCATGGTCCGTGGGTGCTGGCGGTGGCGTGGCACGGCGTGGCCGGCGTGGACGTGCTCGGACCGGGGGCCGAGGCGGCGGTGGGACCGGCCGCCCGCTGGTGCGGTCCGGCGGCATGGGAAGCGCTGCGGATCGAGGCCGGGATCCCCGCCATGGGCCGCGAGCTCGACGCCAAGACCATCGCCGCAGAGGCCGGCCTGGTCGAGCGGGCGGTCAGCTTGACCAAGGGGTGTTTCACGGGCCAGGAGCTGGTGGCCCGGCTCGACGCCCGGGGCAACCGGGTGGCCCGCCACCTGCGCGGCCTCGTGGTGGCCGAGGACGGCGGCGGCGACGCCGGGCCGGCGACGCTGGCGTCGGGGACCGAGCTCGTGGGGCCGGGCGGCGACAAGGTGGTCGGGCGGTGCACCAGCGCCGTGTGGTGCCCGGGTCTCGGCCGGGTGGCCGGGCTCGGCTACGTCCACCGGTCGGTGGACGTGCCCGGGGCGGTGGCGCTCGGGGCGCCCGGCGGTCCCCGGGTCGAGGTGCGGGCGCTGCCGCTGGTGGGCTGATCGTCGCCGGTGGGAACGGCGGTCGCCGCCACCCGGCGCACTACGCTGGCGGGACCATGCCGACCTACCTGGCCGAGATCGTGGCCGCGCACCGGCGAGCCGCCGCGGGCGACGATCGCGACCCGGACCGGCTCGTGGCCGAGGCCCGGGCAGCGCCCGCGGCCCCACCGTTCGTGGAGGCCCTGCTCGCCTGCCCCGGCCTGGCCGTGATCGCCGAGGTGAAGCGCCGGTCTCCGTCGAAAGGGCCGTTGGCGCCAGACCTCGACCCGGCCGCCCTGGCCGCCGGGTACGCCGCCGGCGGGGCATCGTGCCTGTCGGTCCTCACCGACCACGACTACTTCGGGGGGTCCCCGGCCGACCTGGCGGCCGCCCGCCGGGCCTCGGGACTGCCCGCCCTGCGCAAGGACTTCACCGTTTCGGTGGCCGACGTGTGCGACGCCCGCCGGATGGGCGCCAGCGCTGTCCTCCTCATCGTGGCGGCGCTGACCGACGACGAGCTGGCCCGGTTCGTGTCGTTGGCCGACCAGCTCGATCTCGACGCGCTGGTCGAGGTCCACGGCGACGACGAGCTGGAGCGGGCGCTGGCGGCGGGTGCCCGGATCGTCGGGGTCAACCAGCGGGACCTCACGACGTTCGCCGTCGACGACGAGCGGGCCGAACGGCTGGCGGCGGCCATTCCCGCCGGAGTGGTGGCGGTGGCCGAGTCGGGGATCACCGACTGGCGCGATGCCGCCCGGCTGGCGGCGGCCGGCTACCAGGCCGTGCTGGTGGGGGAGTCCCTGGTCCGGGCCCCCGACGCGGTGGCCGCGGTGGCGGCGCTGGCGGGCCATCCCGTCGGCTCGCGCCCCGCCCGAGCCGGCGGCCGGCTCGGCGCCCGGTGACGGCTCGACGCCGGCGGGCAGTGCTCCCGCCCGCGGAGGCGGGTCGGTGAGCGAGGGGCTGCTCGTCAAGATCTGCGGGATCACCTCGGAGGCCGACGCCCTGCTCGCCGTGGGGCTGGGTGCCGACGCCCTGGGCTTCGTGTTCGCACCTTCGCCCCGCCAGGTGGCGCCGACCCTGGTGGCCGACATCGTCAAGCGCCTCCCCCAGGAGGTGCTGACGGTCGGCGTGTTCCGCGACGAGGCGCCGCAGCGGGTGGTGGAGATCGCCCACCACGCCGGGCTGGGTGCGGTGCAGCTCCACGGCCACGAGACGGCGGAGGCGTGCCGCTGGGTCCGCCAGCGCCTCCGGTGCACGATCAAGGCCTTTACCGCCGGTGACCGCACGATCGCCCGGTTCGGTGACTTCGGCGCCGACTACCTGCTCGTCGACGGCCCGAGCCCGGGCTCCGGCGAGCTCTTCGACTGGCGCCTGGGAGAGGGCGTCGCCGATCCCGGGCGGCTGATCGTCTCCGGTGGGCTGCGTCCCGACAACGTGGCGCAGGCGATCTCCCACCTCCGGCCCTTCGGCGTCGACGTGTCGAGCGGCGTGGAGGCGGCACCCGGCCGCAAGGACCCGACCAAGCTGCGCGAGTTCGTCCGCAACGCCCGCCGGGCGGAAGAGACGTCGGGCGTCGCGCGCGGCGGACTCGGGGGGGACCTCGCCGCCGGCCGGCGCGGGCCGGGGGGCGCGGACGACGACGACGGGCTCGGCCCGTACGACTGGATGGAGGCGTGACCGGCACGCCGGCGGACGGGCCGATGGGGTCGCCGGGACCCGACGGGCGGTTCGGCGACTTCGGCGGGCGGTTCGTCCCCGAGTCGCTCGTCCCGGCCTGCCTGGCGCTCGAAGCGGCGTTCGAGGCGGCATGGGTGGACGACGCCTTCCGCCGCGAGCTCGACGGGATCCTGCGCGACTACGGCGGGCGACCGACGCCGGTGACCGAGTGCCGGCGACTGTCGGAGCGGTTGGGCGTCCGGCTGCTGCTCAAGCGGGAGGATCTCGCCCACACCGGCTCCCACAAGCTCAACAACGTCGTCGGCCAGGCCCTGCTGACCCGGCGCATGGGCAAGGGTCGGATGGTGGCCGAGACCGGTGCCGGCCAGCACGGCGTGGCGGCAGCGACGGCGGCGGCGTTGCTCGGGCTGGACTGCACCGTGTACATGGGCGAGGTCGACACGGAGCGCCAGGCGCTCAACGTCTTCCGCATGGAGCTCCTGGGAGCCGAGGTGCGGCCGGTGCGGTCGGGCAGCCGGACGCTCAAGGACGCGGTCAACGAGTCGATGCGGGACTGGGTGGCCACGGTGGACGGCACCCACTACTGCCTCGGGTCGGTGATGGGCCCCCATCCGTTCCCCTACATGGTGCGCCAGTTCCAGCGGGTGCTGGGGGAGGAGGCCCGGGCGCAGTGCGCCGCCCTCCTGGGCGCCGATCCGGACGTGGTGGTGGCGTGCGTCGGCGGCGGGTCCAACGCCGCGGGCACCTTCGCCGGGTTCGCCGACGGGCCGAGTCGCCTCGTCGGGGTGGAGGCCGCGGGCGGGTCGGCCGTCGGCATGGGGATCCCCGGCGTGCTCCACGGCATGCGGTCGCTCTTCCTCCAGGACGAGGCGGGCCAGATCCTCGAGGCGGAGTCGATCTCGGCCGGCCTCGACTACCCGGGGATCGGGCCCGAGCACGCCCACCTGGCCGCCGTGGGGCGGGCGGACTACGACCGGGTCGGCGACGGGGACGTTGTGTCGGCGTTCCGGCTGCTGGCCGAGACCGAAGGCATCATCCCCGCCCTCGAGTCGGCCCACGCGCTGGCCTGGCTGGTGCGCGAGGCCGGGCGGTCGGTGCCGGAGGGCGCCACGGTCCTCCTCACGCTGTCGGGGCGGGGGGACAAGGACGTGGCCCAGGTGCGGGAGCTGCTGCGGGAGGGCCGGTGACCGACGGTGGCATGGCGGCGGCCCTCCGGGCGCGCCGCGACGCCGGCGCCAAGCTGCTCGTGCCGTACCTGGTGGCGGGGATGACCGAGGACTGGGTCGAGGTCCTCCAGGCGGTGGCCGCCGCCGGCGCCGACGCCGTCGAGGTGGGCATCCCGTTCTCCGACCCGATGATGGACGGGCCGGTCATCCAGGAGGCCTCTCTCCTCGCCCTCCAGCGGGGGACGACGCCCGCGGCCGTGGTCGACGCCGTGGCCGAGGCGGGCGTCGAGGTGCCGATCGCCGTCATGACCTACTACAACCTCGTGTTCCGGACCGGCCACCGCCGCATGGCCCGGTCGCTGGCCGAGGCGGGCATCGGCGGCGCCATCGTGCCCGACCTGCCCCTGGAGGAGCTCGGCCCCTGGGCGGTCGAGGCCGACGAGGCCGGGGTGGCGACGATCCTCCTCGTGGCGCCGTCCTCGCCCGCCGAGCGGGTGCGCCGGATCTGCGAGCGCTCCCGGGGCTTCGTCTACGCCGTCGCCCGCATGGGGGTGACCGGCGAGCGGGTGTCGCTCGGGTCGAGCACGACCGACGTGGTCCTCCGGGTGCAGGCGGCCACCGACATCCCGGTGTGCGCGGGCGTCGGCATCTCGACCCCGGCGCAGGCCGTCGAGGCGTGCCGGACGGCCGACGGGGTGATCGTCGGCTCGGCGATCGTCCGGCGCCTGCTCGAGCACGGCGGGCCCGACGCCGCCGCCGCCCTGGTCGTCGACCTGAGGGACGCTCTCGACGACCTGGCCTGAGCAGCCCGGACGGGCGAGGCCCGGGGCGCCGGGAACCGGAACCGGGACGGCTGCCACGGGGGTGCGGTCAGGCAGGCGGCAGAAGAATGAGGCAGCCGTTGTGGCCGCCGAAGCCGAACGAGTTGGAGAGGACCGGTCCCGGCTCCCACTCGCGGGCCGTGCCCTGGACGACGTCGAGATGGATCTCGGGGTCGAGGTCCTCGCAGCCGTAGGTCGGGGGGACGAGCCGCCGGTCGATCGACAGGGCCGACGCCACCGCCTCGATGGCGCCCGCCGCCCCCAGGCCGTGGCCGGTGACGCCCTTGGTCGAGGTGACCATGGGCCCCGGCTCGCCGAAGACCTTGTTGATCGCCCGGGCCTCGGCCAGGTCGTTGAGCGGCGTCGAGGTGCCGTGGGCGTTGATCTGGGCGATGTCGGCCGGCGCCAGTCGGGCGTCGGCCAGCGCCTGCTCCATGCACATGACGGCGCCGGCGCCGTCGGGGGCCGGGGCGGTGATGTGGTGGGCGTCGGCGGTGCTGGCGCCGCCGGCGATCTCGGCGTATATGTGGGCGCCGCGCTCGACCGCCCGGTCCCAGGCCTCGAGGACCAGCCCGCCGGCGCCCTCGGTCATGACGAAGCCGTCGCGCCGCACGTCGAACGGCCGGGACTCGCCCGAGGTCGACAGCGCCGTCATGTTGGCGAAGGCGGCGATCGCCACCGGGTGCATGGACGCCTCGGCACCGCCACCGAGGGCGATGTCGCACCGGCCGCTGGCGACCAGGCGGGCGGCAGCGGCCACGGCGTGGGTGCCGGCGGCGCAGGCCGTCACCACCGTCTCCGACGGGCCCCGCCAGCCGGTGCGCATGGAGATGTGGGCGGCACCGGCGTTGGCCATCATCATCGGCACGAGGAAGGGCGACACCCGGCGGGCACCGCGCTCGCCGTACACCTGGACCTGCTCGGCGAGGGTGTGGAAGCCACCGACCCCGGTCGTCATGACGACACCGGCCCGCGCCGGGTCGACTTCCAGGTCCCCGGCGTCCCGAAGTGCCTCGTCGGCCGCCGCTACGCTGAATTGGGCGAAGCGGTCCACCCGCCGGGCTTCCTTGGGCCCGAAGTACGCCGCCGGGTCGAAGTCGTCCGGCACGCGGCGTTCACCGCTGATGGTGGGGTGCACCAGCCCCTCCCACAGCGCCGGCACGCCGACGCCGCAGCACGTGACCGCACCGAGGCCGGTCACGGCGACGCGGCGCCCGGGCACCACCCCGTCGGGCCCGATGCCCAAGAGCATCAGAGCTTCGAGGAGATGAGGTCGAAGGCCTGGCCGATCGTCTCGATGTCTTCGAGCTCGGTCTCCTCGACCGTGATGTCGAAGGATTCCTCGAGGGCCATCACGAGCTCCACCAGGTCGAGGCTGTCGGCGTCGAGGTACTCGGCGAACCGGGCCTCCTTGGTGACCTTCTCCGCCGGCACCTGCAACACCTCGACCGCGGACTCACGGAATTTCTCGAAAGCTGCGTCGCTGTCCACCTGGAGTGCTCCTCCCTCCTCGCCCGCCGGTCCCGTGCGGGCCGGCCTCGTTCGTTGCAGGACCTTATAGCCCCATGCCGAGACCACCGTCGACCGGCAGGACGGCTCCGGTCACGTACCCCGCGGCGTCCGAGGCCAAGTAGCCGACCGCCGCGGCCACCTCGTCGGCCGTGGCGGCACGCCCGAGCGGGACCATGGCCCGCATCTCCTCCATCCGGACCTCCCCGAGGGCCGCGGTCATGTCGGTGGCCACGATGCCCGGGGCCACGACGTTGACCGTGATCTGGCGGCTCGCCACCTCCCGGGCCACGGCGCGGGCCAGGCCCACCAGGCCGGCCTTGGACGCGGCGTAGTTGGCCTGACCCGGAAGACCGACGAAGGCGCTCACCGACGACAGCAGGATGATCCGACCGCGGTGGAGACGGAGCATCTTGGCCACCGCCCGCTTGGTCACCCGGTAGGCGCCGGTCAGGTTGGTGTCGAGCACCTCCTGCCACGCGTCCTCGCCCATGCGGAGGACGAGGGTGTCGCGGGTGATGCCGGCGTTGGCCACCAGCACCTCGACCGGCCCCCACCGCTCCTCCACGGCGGCGAAGGTGGCTTCGACCTGCGCCGCGTCGGTGACGTCGCAGTGCACCGGCAGGTAGCGGTCGGGATCGGCGTCCTTGGGCGGCTCGGGCGGCGTGGCCCGGCGGTGGGTGACGGCCACCCGGTCGCCCTGCTCGAGGAACCAGGCGGCGCAGGCGGCGCCGATGCCCCGCGAACCGCCGGTGACGAGGACGACCCGGCCCCCGGTTCCCGCGGGAGGGTCCCCGGCCTCGGCCCTTCGTGGTGGCGCGCCCGGTGCCACCGCGCCCGGCTCGCCGGCGCCCGAAGCTGCCCCGCTCACCGGCCCTCGCCCGAAGTCCGCAGCCACGCCAGGGTCTGGCCCTCCTGGACCCGCTCGCCGGCGACCGAGAGCCAGCGCACGACCTCGCCGGCGAACGGGGTCCGCACCTCGGTGACCCCGACGCGCCCGACGAGGTCCCCGATGCCAACCGTGGCGGGTGGGGCCCCGACCGTCACGGCGCGGGCGTCCCCGCGCAGGCGGCTGGCCGCGCCGGCACCCCCGGTGCCCTCGAGCAGGCCGGTGCCCGGCGCGGCGAGGGACTCCTCCGGCATGAAGATCCCCGAGCAGGGGCTGACCACCACCCGCTCGGACACGTAGAGATGCTCGCCCTGGTGGGAGTGGGACTCGTCGCGCCAGACGTCGGGAGCGCTCCCGGCCACGGCGTCGAGCAGGGTGTCGAGGTCGTCGGGCTTGGCCACCGAGAGGGCCTGCGCCTCGGCGACCGCGCGCCGGGCGAGGCCGGTGAGAACGCCGCCGGGACCGATCTCGACCAGGGTGGTGGCGCCCAACCCCGACAGGGTCTCGAGGGTGTGACGCCAGCGGACGGGCGCGCACAGCTGCGCCGACAGGAGGCGTGGCCACTCCGCCGGGTCGTCGTGGACGCGGGCGTCCACGTTGGCGACCACCGGCACTTCGGGCGCCCGGAAGACGGTGTCGCCGAGGGCCTTGCGCAGGGCGGCCCGGGCGGCGGTCATGAGCGGGGTGTGGAAGGCGCCCGAGACCGGCACCGGGAGCACCTTGCGGGCGCCCAGCTCCTTGGCCACGGCGCTCACGGCGGCGATGGCGTCGGTGGTGCCGGCCACGACCACCTGGCCGGGGGCATTGTAGTTCGCCACCCACACGTCACCCTCGGCCCGCTGGCAGGCCGCCTCGGCGTTGCCGTCGGTGATGCCGAGGAGGGCGACCATGGTGCCGGGTGCGTCCTCCCCGGCGTGGCCCATGGCGTCGCCCCGGGCCACGACGAGACGGGCGCCGTCGGCGAAGGAGATCGCCCCGCCGGCGACGAGGGCGGTGTACTCGCCGAGGCTGTGGCCCGCACAGGCGGCGGGGGCGAGGCCGACCCGCTCGACCGCGTCGAGCACGACCAGGCTCATCACGAACGTGGCCAGCTGGGCGTTGGCCGTGTGGGTCAGCTCGTCCATCGGCGCTTCGAGGAGAAGCCGTTCGACGTCGCGGCTGGTGGCGCTCGAGGCTTCGGCCACAACCTCCCACGAGGGGTGGTCGACCCACGCGCGACCCATTCCCGAGCGTTGCGACCCCTGTCCGGGGAAGGTGAATACGAGCACATCGACTCCAGGCCAGGCAGCGGGCTTCGCCCGCGGCGGTCGGCTGCCGCCGCCGCCAGTGTGGCACGGGCCCCAGCCGCCGGTCGCATTACCGGGCGGTCAGGAAACGGTCCTGCCAGGACCGGCGCACCGGCTACGAAGGGCCGGGCAACGTGGCCGTCGTGCTCGTGCCGGCAGCCGGCGGAGCCCGGAGCGGGGTGCGAGCCCTGATGGGGGTGGTGACGAGCAGCTCGGGTTTGCCGTTTCGGCCGGAGAGCAGCGGAAAGTAGGCCTTGCCGGTGATCGGATCGACCGCGACCACGTGAGCATTGTCCCCCAGCCACGCTCGCCCGGTCACCCGCCCGGCGGGCGTGGCGGTGTCGACGGTCGTGACCACGCCGGATTCTGCGGCGACGTACAGCAGATGCCGGGCCGGGTCCAGCGCAAGCACATCGGGGCCGTCACCGACCCGGAACCGGCCGAGGGGGACGAGGCCAGGCAAGGTCAGCACGACCACGATGGAGTTGCCGTCGCAGGCGACGTAGGCCCGGCTGGCGCCAATGGCCAGACCGTGGTCGTGGTCACAACCAGGGATGTGGACGCGCCGGTCGACGACCCGGCCCCTCGGGTCGATGACCACCAGCTGATCGCGGGTCTGTACATCCACGAGGACCCGGTCGTCGGCGGCGTCGTAGCGGACGTTGCCGGCCTGGCCACCCAACTTCACCGTCGCGACGGTCCGTCCGGTCGACGCGTCGACCACCGTCTCCGCCCCTCCACTTTCGTCGCTGACCCACACCTGGTGGGTGGAGGGGACGTAGGACAGCCCATCAGGGAACAGCCCCGCTGGGGCCCGCGCCAGCACCGCACCGGTTCTTTCGTCGATGGTGACCACCTGTCCGGTTCCGGGGGCGCTGGCGAACACGCGATGCAGCGCCGGCACGACGATGATCCCGGTCACCTCGGCTATCCCCGGGATGACGCGCACTACCCGCCGGGTCGCCGTGTCCACCTCGACGACCGTGCCGTCGCCCATGTGAGCGAGCCAAAGCAGGTGAGCTGCCGGGTCGTCGGCGGCGTAGTCGAACCTGTTCGCGCCACCGGGCAACGTCACGGTGGCGACTTGGCGCAGCGGGAGCCGGGGCGGGGCTGGTCGGGGCGTAGCCGGTCGGCCCCCCCGGGATGCCACGCCCAGCCCGACGACAAGGGCAAGCGAGACCGCGACGACGAGCACTGCCGGCGGGCCGAGTGCTCGGTACTTCCGACTTCGTCCGGCCTTCCCTGACCCGGGACTCACGGCGTGCAAGCTACTGGCGAAGCTTCTGACAAGGTACTCGCAAGGTACTCGCAAGGTGCAGCCAGATCGCCGAGCGAGAAACCTCCGGCCGGGACCAGCTGGTGCGATCTCACGGTTGCCTGCGCCGACCGCATGGTCGAGGTTCCTGCCTCGTGTCACGCCATCCGCTGTCCGGGGAGGGTGAGAACGAGCACGTCGGCTCCAGGCCAGGCGACGGGCTCCGCCCATGGCGATCGGCTGCCGCCGCTGTCCGTCGGTGTGGCACGGTTCCGCGCCCGCCGGTCGCATCACCGGGCAGTCAGGTGATGACCCTGCAGGATCGGCGCGCCGACCACGACGGGCCGGGTACCGTGGCCGGCGTGCTCGTGCCGGCAGCCGGCAGTGCCCGGAGCGGGACTCGAACCCGCACGCCCTTGCAGGCAGAGGCTTTTGAGGCCTCCGCGTCTACCGATTCCGCCATCCGGGCCGGGTGGCGCATCCTACCGTCCACCTGGTGCGCCGTCCGGGGCGAGCGCGCCGGCGCGGCGGCGGGACCCGGTCGGTGAGGTTCGAGGGCCTGGAGCTTCGCCTCTTGGACCTGTCCCTCCGCCAGCCGGTCGGCACGGCGGTAGGAGTGCACCGTCACCGCCCGGTGGCCTTCGCCCGGGTGCTGACGGACGAGACCGAGGGATGGGGTGAGTGCGGGGCGCTCCCCGATGGCACGGCCGTCGACCCGCCGATCGCCGAGGTGTGGCCAGCCCTCGCCGACGCCGCCGACCGGCTCGCCGACGCCGCCTCGGCCCGGGGCGGGTCGCTCCCCCCGGCATCCCAGGTGGCGGCGCTGTTCGACGCGGGCCCGGTGGGGCGCCTGGTGGCGGCGACGGTGGAGATGGCCGTGCTCGACGCCGAGCTCCGGGCCGCCGGGACGCCGCTGTGGCGACGACTCGGCGTCGATCCGGCGGCGGCCGACCGGGGGGTACTGGCTGGCGCCGTGGCGGGGATCCCGGTCGACCGCCGGCCCGAGACGCTGATCGCCCAGGTGGCGGCGGCCGTCGAGCGTGGTGCCGCCCGGGTGCGGCTCAAGATCGAGCCGGGGTGGGACGTGGCGCCCGTCCAGGCGGTCCGGGCCGCCTTTCCCGAGCTGAGGCTGCAGGTGGACGCCAACGGCAGCTATCGGCTGGGAGCCGGTGGCCAGCGCGACGCGATGCGGCTGGCCGGGCTCGACGACCTGGCGGTGGCGTGCGTCGAGCAGCCCCTACCGCCAGCCGACCTGACCTCCCACGCCACCCTGGCCCGCCAGCTGCGCACCCCCGTGTGCCTCGACGAGTCCCTCACCGGGTTGCGCCGGCTGGTCGACGCCCTGCGCTACCGGGCCTGCGGCGTCGCCTGCTGCAAGCCCGCCCGGCTAGGCGGCCTGCTGGCCGCCCGCCGGGCCCAGGCGCGGTGCCAGGAGGCAGGGGTGCCGGCGTTCGTCGGCGGCCTGTTCGAGACGGGGCTCGGCCGTTCGGCCAACGCCGCCCTGGCGGGACTGCCGGGGTTCCCGTGGCCGGGCGACCTCTCCGACCCGGCCTCGTACCTGGTCGGCGACCCCTTCCCCTATCCCGGGACCACCGGCGGCAGGGTGCCGCTGGCGGAGGTCGCCGGCGTCGGTGCGCCGCCTGACGCCGGGGCATTGGCTCGGGCCACGGCCGAGGTGGTCTGGCGCCCGTCACACCGATGAGGGTTGGGTCGGCCCTCTGGCGCGGGCTCGGCCACCCGGCGCGCCGTCGGCCGGCCGGTGACGGCCCATTGCCGTGGCTGGCCCAACCCGACGGCCCCGCGCTCGCGCCCCCGGCCGTCGAGCGGCGGCCGCTACGGTGGTGACGGCCGTGGCGACCCGCCGCGGTGGTGGGCACGGCGCCGGTCGGGAAGGCCGGTGACCGGTGGTCCTGCGACGTACAATCGGCGGTCCATGCAGCGGTTCCTCGTCGAGCGGCGCCTACGCGATGTCCACGCTCGACTGGTCCGCGCTCGGGAGGAGCTGGCGGTGATCGACGAACAGTCGGCGGTGATGGCGGAGGACGTGGAGGGAGCGAGGGTGCGGTCGTTGGTCGCTGAGACGCCGCTGGCCGCCCACGAGTACACCGAGGCCCGCCGCCACGCCGATGCCATGACCCGCGCCCGGGACGCCCTACGCGAGACTGTGCACCAGCTCGAGAGCCGCCAGGACGAGCTGCTGACGAACGTGGTGACGGACCGGTGAGCGGGAGCGCCGCCGACCAGACGGCCGCCGCCCCGACCCGGGTGGTGATCGCAGAGGACGAGGCCATCATCCGCCTGGACCTGAAGGAGATCCTCGTCTCCGCCGGCTACCAGGTCGTGGGGGAGACCGCCCGGGGGGACGAGGCCGTGGCACTGGTGGAGGAGCACCAGCCCGACCTGGCCATCCTCGACCTCAAGATGCCGGGGATGGACGGCATCCGGGCGGCCCGCGAGATCGCCAACAACCGTCGGGTGGCGGTGATGGTCCTCACCGCCTTCAGCCAGCGGGACCTGATCGAGGACGCGCGGGACGCCGGCGTGGCGGCGTACTTGGTCAAGCCGTTCCGGCGCGAGGAGCTGCTGCCGGCCGTGGCCGACGTGCTCACCCGGTGCCGCCAGGACTGGGCGATCGACGAGGAGCTGGCCACCCTGGGGCCGGCGGCGGACGGTGACGGTCACGACGGTGCCGACCTGGCCGAGGACAAGATCGCCACCCGGCGGCTGGTCGACGAGGCCAAGGGCGTGCTGATCGAGCGGTCCGGCATGAGCGAGTCCGACGCCTTCGCCTTCGTGCAGCAGACGGCGATGCGGACGCGCACCAGGATGCGGGACGTCGCCCGCCAGGTCATCGACGGCCAGCTCCGACCCTGAGCCCATGCCGGCGCCGGCCCGATGAACGACCAGAGCCGGGCCGCCGCGCCGGGGGCGCTGTTCCTCCTCGACGCCATGTCGCTGGCGTTCCGGGCCTACTTCGCCCTGCCGGTGGACCTGACGACGTCGTCGGGGACCGTGACCAACGCCCTGTACGGCTTCGTGTCGATGCTGGTGAACGTGGTCCGCGACCACAGGCCGAGCGCCCTCGCTGTGGCATTCGACCTCCCCGGCGGCACCTTCCGCCACGAGATGGTGGAGGCGTACAAGGGCGGGCGGGCCGAGACGCCGGACGATCTGTTGCCCCAGTTCGACATGATCCGTACCGTCCTCGCCGCCCTCAATGTCCCGTCGGTCGGGGTGCCCGGGTACGAGGCCGACGACGTGCTGGCGACGCTGGCGACCGAGGCGCGTGACCGGGGGCACGATGTCGTGGTGGTCACCGGGGACCGGGACTGCTTCCAGCTGGTAGAGGACCCTCACGTGCGCGTCCTCTACAACCGCCGGGGGGTGAGCGAGTACGCCCTTTACGACGAGGCGGGCATAGTCGAGCGGACGGCCCTGCCGCCGAGCCAGTACCCGCTGTTGGCCTCCCTGCGCGGCGACCCGTCCGACAACCTCCCCGGTGTCCCCGGCATCGGCGACAAGACGGCGGCCCGGCTGCTGGCCGAGTACGGGGACCTCGACAACCTCTTCGCCAACCTCGATCGCCTGACGCCCCGGCTTCGGGAGAACCTGGCGGGGCACGAGGCGCTGGTGCGCGCCAACGCCTCGGTCATCCCGCTCGTGCGCGACGTGCCGCTCGTCGTCGACCCCGACGATCTCACCCTTGGTGGGTGGGACCTGGCCACGGTGAAGACCACGTACGAGCGCTTCGAGCTGCGCACCCTCTGGCGCCGGACCACCGACTTGCTGGCGGGGGGGTTGCTCGGGGTGCCGGCGCCCGGGTCCGCCGTTCCCGAGACCGAGGGGGCGGAGCCCGGGGCGGCCGACGGTGTACCCTCCGTGACCGACCTCTCGCCGGCAGGCGCTGAGCCGGCCGGGGGGGACCTCCCGCTCGCGCCGCCGCCGGCCGAGCCGCTCGTCGCCGAGCGGCCGGCCACGCCCGCAGAGGCCCTGGTCGCCCTGGCCGTCCTCGACGAGATCACGGGCACCGGCGGCGACGGGGCCTGCGAGGACGGGACCGACGGGACCGTCCGGCTGCTCTCGGTGGCGGGCCGGTGGGAGGGGACTCCGGGCCGTTCGCCCCTGGAGGGGCTGGCCCTCGTGGCGGCCGGACCGCCCGGCCGTGCGGTCTGGCTCGAACCCTCGGTGCTCGGCGACGGCAGCGTCGCCGGGGTCTTGACCGGGCTCCTCGGCCGGGCACCGATCGTCGGCCACGGGGTGAAGGAGCTGCTGCGGTCGTTGTCGCCGTTCGGGATCGACGGCACCGGCGTCGTCATGGACACCGAGGTCGCCGCGTACCTGCTCGACCCCTCGACCGGAGACTACGGACTGGCGGCGGTCACGCGGCCCGCCGCCTCGGCGGCGGGCGTCGACGGTGAGGGTGTGGTCGGTGCGACCGCCGGCACGGCGCCACCGGCGTCGGGCCAGCTCAGTCTGGGCGGCTCGCTCGATGCCGGGACGGACGACGGCGCTGGCGAGAGCTCGAGCGAGGACGCCGGGCAAGGCCGGACCGCCGGTGCCCTGGTGGCGGCGGCCGTGGCCGACGCACAGGCGGCAGCCGGGGTGGTGCCGGGCCTCCGGCGGCGGCTGGGCGAGGAGGGCCTCCTCACCCTCCACGACGAGGTGGAGTGCCCGCTGGTGCGCATCCTCGCCCGGATGGAGGTCGCGGGGGTGCGCGTCGACACGGCCGAGCTGCGGCGGATCGCCGACGACCTGGCAGATCAGACCGGTGCGCTCGTCACCGAGGTGCACCGCCTGGCCGGCCACGACTTCAACGTGAACTCCACGCCGCAGCTGCGGACCGTCCTCTACCAGGAGCTCCGGCTCTCCCCGGGCCGCAAGACCAAGACCGGGTACTCGACCGATGCCGCGACCCTCGAGACCCTGCGGGACGCCCACCCCATCGTCGACACCCTCCTCCGCTACCGGGAGCTGGAGAAGCTGCGGTCGACCTACGGCGAGAACCTCCTGGCCGAGGTGGCGCCGGACGGTCGGATCCACGCCTCTTTCCGCCAGACGGTGGCCCGAACCGGGAGGCTCTCCTCCGAGCGCCCCAATCTCCACAACATCCCCACCCGTACCGCGGCCGGTCAGCGGTTCCGGCAGGCGTTCGTTCCCCGCGAGGAATGGCGCTTCCTCGTCGCCGACTACGACCAGGTCGAGCTTCGTGTCATAGCTCACCTCTCGGGGGACCCCGGGCTGGTCGAGGCGTTCACGAGCGGCGAGGACATCCACCGGCGGGTGGCATCGGGCGTGTATGGCGCACCGCCCGCGGAGGTCACCCGAGCCCAGCGCGACCGGGCGAAGATGGTCTCCTACGGCCTCGCCTACGGCATGGAGGCCTTCGGGCTCGCCCGCCGGCTCTCGACCGGGGTGGACGAGGCCAACGAGATCATGGAGCGGTACTTCGCCGCCTTCCCCCGGGTCCGCGCCTACATGGAGGGGACGGTGGCCGACGCCCGCGCACTCGGCTTCACCCGGACGGCGCTGGGCCGCAAGCGGCCGTTGCCGGACCTCGGCAGTCGCAACTACCGCCAGCGCCAGGCGGCCGAGCGCCAGGCGATGAACGCCGGCATCCAGGGCCTGGCGGCGGACATCTTCAAGACGGCCCTCGTCCGGCTCGACCGGGCGTTGGTGAGTGGCGGCCTGACCAGCCGGCTCGTGCTGCAGGTGCACGACGAGGTCCTCGTCGAGGCCCCGCCGGACGAGGAGGCCGAGGTCGCCGCCCTCACCGAGGACGCCCTCATCCACGCGGTCCCGCTGGAGGTGCCTCTGGCCGTGTCGATGGCCTGGGGCACCTCGTGGGCGGATGCCAAGGCGGGCTGAGCGCCGCCACGCGATAACCTGTCGTCCCTGGCCGGTGCCGGCGGCCAGGTCCATCCCGATCGACACGGCGGTCCCGGCGCGACCGTCAGGCGCCCGCTCCGGCGGGCGCGGTGAAAGCGAGCAGTTGCCCATGTCCGACGAGCGATCCACCGCCCTCCTCCCCTCACGCGCCGACCTCCTCTCCAAGGAGGCGATGGGGAGCTTCGACGAGCAGGGCAACTACATCCCCCGGGCGATCACCGAGGACGACCTGGTGGGGGAGTCGCTCGAGGACGTGATGGCCGGCACGATCGTCGAGTTCGACGACGGCGACCTGGTCGAAGGCACGGTTGTCAAGATCGACCGGGACGAGGTGCTCCTCGACATCGGCTTCAAGTCCGAGGGCGTCATCCCCGCCCGCGAGCTGTCGATCCGCAACGACGTCGACCCGCACGAGATCGTCGCCCTGGGCGACCAGATCGAGGCGCTTGTTCTCCAGAAGGAGGACAAGGAGGGTCGCCTGGTCCTGTCGAAGAAGCGGGCGCAGTACGAGCGGGCGTGGTCGACGATCGAGAAGCTGCAGGGGTCCGGCGAGGTCGTCCGGGGCCCGGTCATCGAGGTCGTCAAGGGTGGCCTGATCGTGGACATCGGTCTACGCGGGTTCCTCCCGGCGTCCCTGGTCGAGCTGCGCCGGGTGCGCGAGCTGCAGCCCTACGTGGGCCGGGTCATCGAGGCCAAGATCATCGAGCTGGACCGCAATCGGAACAACGTCGTCCTCTCCCGCCGGGCGTGGCTGGAGGAGGCGCAGAAGGAGCAGCGCGGCGACTTCCTCGCCAACCTCAAGCCGGGTGAGCGGCGCCGCGGCGTGGTGTCCTCGGTCGTCAACTTCGGTGCCTTCATCGACCTCGGGGGCATGGACGGTCTCGTCCACGTGTCCGAGCTGAGCTGGAAGCACGTCGAGCACCCTTCCTCGGTCGTGCAAGTGGGGGACGAGATCGAGGTCGAGGTGCTCGACGTCGACCTCGACAAGGAGCGGATCAGCCTCTCGCTCAAGGCCACCCAGACCGATCCCTGGCAGGAGTTCGCCGACAGTCACCAGGTCGGTCAGCTCGTCTACGGCCGCATCACCAAGCTGGTGCCCTTCGGCGCCTTCGTCCAGGTCGGCGACGGCATCGAGGGCCTGGTGCATATCTCGGAGATGGCCGCCCACCACGTCGACCTGCCCGAGCAGGTGGTCAGCCCGGGCGAGGAGCTGTGGGTCAAGATCATCGACATCGACCTCCAGCGCCGGCGCATCAGCTTGTCGATCAAGCAGGCGGCCGAGGGCGGCGAGGTGTCCGAGGAGTACCGCGAGGCCTTCGGCGAGCACGCCTACGACGAGGAGGGCAACTACATCGGCTCGTACGACTACACCGAGGCCGGTGAGTTCACCCCTGAGACGGAGGCGCAGGCGGCGTGGGCGGACTACTCCCCCCCGGCTGGCGCCGAGGCCGACCCCCAGGCCGCCTCGCCTGCTGCCGAGCCGCAGCCGGGT
>JBOGGF010000443.1:0-3346 GCA_050743965.1 Acidimicrobiales bacterium | reverse complement strand
GGCCCGTGCCGGGCGGGCCGGTCCCCGCCGGCGTGATCGTGGTGCCGACGGGCGGGCGCCCCCTCGCCGACCCCGCCGCCGTGGCGGACGCCCTCGGCACCGACCCGGCCAAGCTGCGCGACCTGCTCCAGCGGGCCATGACCACCGGCGCTGGCGTCGTGCGGAGCCTGGCGTCGATGGGTGCGGCCGGCGGGATGGTCGAGGAGACGGCCGACGTCGTCGCCACCGCGGTCGAACGGGCCGGCGTGGCGACACCGGTGCTCGGCGAGCTGGCCAACCTGTCGACGGTCGCCAGGGCCCTCCTGGCGTCGGCCCGGGCCCGCGAGGAGAGCCGGGGCGCGCACGCCCGGGCCGAGTTCCCCGACCAGGTGCCGGCGTGGCGGTGCCGGCTGGCGCACGGGACGGCCTGACCGGTGCTCCTCGCCATCGACGTCGGCAACACCGAGACGGTGATCGGCCTCTACGCCCTGACACCCGACGAGCGCGCCACCGTGCCGTGGGCGGAGGTCGGGGCCGGGATCGGGATCGGGACCGAGCACGAGCCGAGCCACGGGCTCACGCACCACTGGCGGCTGTCGACGGTGCCGACCCGGACCCGCGACGAGCACGCGGTGCTCCTCACCCAGATCCTCGACCTCGAGGGCATCGACATCGCCGCCACCGTCGACGGCATCGTCGTGAGCTCGTCGGTCCCCTCGGTCACGGCCGAGCTCCGCCAGATGGCCTCGCGGTGGCTCGGCGACGTGCCATGCGTGGTGCTCGGTCCGGGCGTGAAGAACGGCATGCCGATCCTCTACGACAGCCCCAAGGAAGTGGGTGCGGACCGGGTGGCCAACGCGGTGGCGGCGTTCGACCTCTACGGCGGGCCGTGCGTGGTGGTCGATCTGGGCACCGCCACGACCTTCGACGCCATCTCGGCCGAGGGGGAGTACCTGGGCGGTGCCATCACCCCGGGAGTGGCCATCAGCCTGGAGGCGCTCTTCCAGCACGCGGCGGCCCTCCGACGGGTCGAGCTGGTCGAGCCACGCGATGTCATCGGTCGATCGACGGCCGAGTCCATCCGGTCCGGCGTCCTCTACGGGTTCTCCGCCCAGGTGGACGGGATGTGCCGGCGCTTCGTGGCTGCGCTCGGCCCGTCGACGGTGGTGGCGACCGGCGGGCTGAGCGAGCTCGTCGCACCCTTCGCCGAGGCGGTCGACCACATCGAGCCGTGGCTCACGCTGCACGGGCTCCGGGTCGTGTACGAGCGCAACGTGCCGGGCACGGGTGCCGCGGGGGCCGGGACGTATGCCGCCGGCGCGGGGCGTGCTCCCGCCGCGGCGAGGCCCGCCAGGGAGGCCCGGTGAACGCCGGCATGCAGCCGCCGTACCGGTTCGAGCGCACGGCGACCGCCGCCGAGGTGGTGGCGCGCTGGAGCGGGTTGGCGGTCGGCGAGGAGTCGGGTGACGAGGTGGCGGTGGCCGGCCGGGTGATGCTGTCGCGGCCGCAGGGGCGGCTGGCCTTCGCCGAGCTGCGGGACTGGTCGGGAGCGGTGCAGCTGTTCGCACTCGAAAAGGCGACCAAGGAATTCGGCGCGTTCACCCGGCTCAACCTGGGCGACTGGGTCGGGGCGCGCGGCGAGGTGGTCCGCACCCGCCGGGGCGAGCTGTCGGTGAAGGTCGCCGGGTGGGAGCTCCTGGCCGAGGCCCGACGTCCCTTCGGCGACAAGTGGCGCGGCGTGACCGACGTCGAGACGCGCTACCGCCAGCGCGAGGTCGATCTCTGGGCCAACCCGGAGAGCCGACGCGTCCTCCAGCTCCGCAGCCGGCTCGTCCAGCGACTGCGCCAGGAGCTGTGGGGACGCGGCTTCGTGGAGGTCGAGACCCCGGTGCTGCACCCCGTGGCCGGCGGGGCCCACGCCCGGCCCTTCGTCACCCGGTTCCGCGCCCTCGACGCCGACTTCTACCTTCGCATCGCTCTCGAGCTCTACTTGAAGCGCCTGGTGGTCGGCGGCTTCGACAAGGTGTTCGAGATCGGCCGGGTCTTCCGCAACGAGGGGCTCTCGCCACGCCACAACCCCGAGTTCACCCTGCTCGAGCTGTACCAGGCCTATGCCGATTACACGGACCTCATGGCGCTCGTCGAGGAGCTGGTGTCCGGTCTCGCCGTCGACCTGGCCGGCACGGCGTCCCTCACCTACCAGGGGCGGCCGCTGGACCTCACGCCGCCGTGGCGCCGGGCCACCATGGCCGAGCTGATCACCGAGGCCACCGGTCTCGCCGTCGACGTGCACAGCCCGGCCCAGGAGCTCCGCCACCACCTGGCGAATGCCGGCGCCGAGGTCGATCCCCGCTGGGGGCCCGGCAAGCTACTCCTCGAGCTGTACGAGAAGACGACCGAGTCGACGCTGTGGGGACCCGTCTTCGTGACGGACTACCCGGCCGAGGTCTCGCCGCTCGCCCGCCGGCATCGCAAGGACCCGGCGCTGGTCGAGCGTTTCGAGGCGATCGTGGCCGGGCGGGAGCTTGCGAACGCCTTCAGCGAGCTGACCGACCCCGACGACCAGCGAGCCCGTCTCGAGGACCAGGCGGCCGAGCGGGCCGCCGGCGATGAGGAGGCGATGGCCCTCGACACCGAGTTCCTCCGGGCGCTCGAGCACGGGCTGCCGCCGACCGCCGGGCTGGGCATCGGCATGGACCGCCTGGTCATGCTGCTGGCCGACGTGGCCAACATCCGCGAGGTCATCGCCTTCCCGACCCTCCGACCCGAGCGGCGCACCGCTGGCGAATGAGCCGCCGGGCCCAGCTCGAGCGGGAGCGCACCGGCCCCGAGAACCAGGTCCACGCCGTTCTCCACCGCAACCTGGCCGACCGCCCGCCGACACCACGGCTATGGACGTCCACGCCGTCGTGAACGCGCGCCCGGACCCGGACCATCTGACGGTGCTGGCCGTCCCAGCTTTGTCGAGGCTACTTGCCACCCTCCCCCTCGTCCTCAGGTTCAGGCTGCCTCCAGCTTCACCAACCCGCTGCGACGGATTGGAGGAGTAGGTCTTGCACATCCTCCCGGTTCAAGAGCGCCTCGTGGCGCTCCGCGTCGGCGAAGCAGAACATCGGGTGGAAGCCGTAGCCGCCCTTGAACGTCGGGGCTGCCCGCTCCTTGTGCTCCGAGTGGACCTCCACCAAGGAGGCGTCGATGTCGAGGACCACCGGAGAGGTGCCGGTCGTGGCCGCCGAGCGGGACCACACCTTCTCGCGCATCTCGGCCATTGCCGCATCGATCCCGGCTCTCGTCTCGGGGCTGATCTCGTGGAAGGTGCGGAACACCGTCGAGTCAGAGGGCACCCAGCCGAACAGGTCCTCTTGGA
>JBOGGF010000442.1:0-1615 GCA_050743965.1 Acidimicrobiales bacterium | reverse complement strand
GCTGCGCTCGTGGCTGGCGAGGAACTACCCGGCCGGCTGGACCGAGCGGCGGGCTGCCGGGGACGAGTCCGCTTTGGCTGGAGCTGACCTCGTCCTCACGGCGATCTTCGTCGGCGCCGGCGAGGCGGCGGCCAAGGCCGCGATCGACGCGATACGCGACAAGATCGGGCAGCTGGCCCGGCGGTACCCCGCGGGGCAGCCGGCGCCGGCCACGGTTGAGACAGTCACGACGGCGCAGGCCGCCGTCGGCGTGGACGAGGCGCCGAGACCAGCCGCCGCCGAGCCGGTCGGTCTCCACCGTGACGAGAACTGAGCCCGAGCGCCACGCGGTCCTGATCAGTTCGGCGACCTATGACGATCCCGAGATCATCGATTATCCGACCATCGGGAATTCCGCGGCCCGCCTCAAGGAGTTGTTCGACGGAAGCGGTCTATGGCACTCATGCGTGCTGGTCCGGGATCCGGAACTCACTGCCGACGTGATGATGCCGATCCGCGAGCCCGCGCTTCGCTGCGTGCAGGGCGACACCCTGCTCGTGTACTTCATCGGCCACGCGATCAACCCGCTGCGCTTGCGGCACAGCGACATCCTGCTCGCGCTTCGCACGACGGCGGAGGGCGAGTACTGGAGTTATCTCTCCCTCTATCATGTCTACGACATGATGCGCCGGTCTCGGGCATCCTCTAAGGTGCTCATCCTCGACTGCTGCTACTGCGGCCAGGCCGACGCCCTGGGGTCGGGAGATGACAGAATTCTGGCAGACCCGGCCTGGCTGGCCGAGGAGGCGAGTACTTGCGTGCTCAAAGCCGTGGGCCGCGACAGCGTGAGCCAGATTGCCGATCCGTATCTGGAGCAGGACCCGACCGGGCAGTACACGGCGTTCAGCGGCTATCTGATCTCGGTCCTGGAGAATGGGATCGAAGGAGTGCGCAATCCGCTCCAGGTGCGCGACGTCTACAACGAACTGCGCCGGATCGTACCGGCCTCCGGCGCCCACCCGGAGCCGGAACTGCTCATCCGCAACGAGCCGTGGATCGTGCTGATGGAAAACCGCCACCCCGAAGCGGTCCTGGGACCGCCTGCCGACCCGTCGCAACTGGCCCGCCTGCACGTGGCGGCGCCCGAGGAACTCGCCGCGGCCTGGCAAGGCGAAGCGGTGACCCTGTCCGGCCTTCCCCCGGCCCTGATCGACGAGTACTTCGTCGCGCTCCTGCCGCGCGCGGACGGTGAAACGGTGCGCCGTGTGGTACACCACCTGCACGCCAACGGCACGAGCGGGCGCCTGGACGACCTGCTGCCGCTGGTCAACTCGGCAGCTCCGGAGCGTGCCGGCGCTGCGGTACACGAGCTTCGCCGACACGGATGCCACAGCTGCGAGAGATACGCCAGACAGATCCACGAAAGGGCGGTCCAGACCCTGCGCGGAACTTCTCTGCACCAATATTCGAAGGCGGCCGGCGGTGACTGACGGATCCGCACACGGCTTCGAATTCGACGACCTCGACAGCGCACTGGTGCAGGGGCTGGCTCCGGACGCCTTGCTCGAACAAGTCGAGCTGCGCCGCGCCGAGGCCACGCACCGGCAGTGTGACGCTGCGCTCCACTTGCTGGAGG
>JBOGGF010000441.1:0-5864 GCA_050743965.1 Acidimicrobiales bacterium | reverse complement strand
CCGGTCCCTCCCCCTCGCGCTCGCCCCGGAACCGGGCGTAGGCGGCGATCTCGGGCCGGCTGCGGGCGAAGTGCTCCAGCTCGTCCCGGCGGCTCGACGGGGTCGTCCACAGGGCCTCGGCCATCGGCTCGAGCGCCTGGCGCACCAGCGCCGCCGTGGCCGGATAGTCGACGAGGGCGGACCCGAGCGCCCGCCCGGCGGCCGATCCGAGCAGCTCCCCCGCCTCCGGCACGGCCTCGGCCTCGGGGAGTGCGGTCGGGTCGACGTACAGCTCGTTCCACGCCAGGCGGGTCGCCGGCAGGTAGGGGCTCGGGTCCGCAGGATCGAGCATCGGGAAGAGCGGCAGCGTGCCCACGAACTCGCCCCCCAGCTCCGCCGTCCACCCCGCCAGCTCCCCCAGCGCCGGATAGGTGCCGATCCCCCAGTCCTCGACGGGGCGGATCGAGTGCACCGGGAGGAAGGTGCCCCACGACCGTGCCGGCTCCGGGCAGCGCGGTGGGACGACCACGAGCGACGTCGCGTCCACCCCTGGCCCCTCCACGCGCAGCTGGTAGTAGCCGGGTGACAGCACGGCGGCCACCGACGGCGCGATGCGGACCTCGTAGCGGTCCATGCCCACGCCCTCCACGTTGGCGCCCCCGACGGGACGGTGGACTGCCGGCATCAGCCGGCTGCGGTGGACGTTGCCACCTTCCGACTCGATGGTGAGCCAACAGTCGCGCGGGTGCGCCGCCCGGGGCAGGGCGACCTCGACCACCTGGGGCACCATCGGCGGCGAGGCGATCACCGGCGACAAGACCTCGCGATGACGGCGCAGCCGCTCCTCCCGGAGCGAGCCCGCCAGGTCGCCGGTCCCCACCCCGAGGGAGCCGAGCACCGCGGCCAGCGTCTCCAGCCCGGCGACGCGCCGCTCGCCGTCGACGTCGACGTACGACGTCTGCACGCCGTGCAGCCGTGCCAGCTCGATCAGGTCGTCGTCGGCCGTCGGGGAAAGCAGTGACCTCAGCACAGCCCCCCCAGCACGTCGAGAATCCCGGTCGCGGGGATCTCGACCCAGTCGGGCCGGCTGTTGGCCTCGTAGGCCAGCTCGGACACCGCCTTCTCGAACAGGAAGAACTCGAGCAAGGCCGCCAGGTCCCGCTCGTCGCGGGGCAGGAAGCCGGAACCTTCGGTGGTCTCCCGATAGGCGCGCAGGAACGACGCTGACACCCACCGGTACCAGAGGCCGAGCCACGGCTCGAGCTCGCGGTGGCCCTGGGGCCCGGCGAAGTCCCGGTCGGCTCGCATGGCCGCGGCGCACGAGGCGTAGTGGAACGATCGGACCATGCCCGCCAGGTCGAGCGCGGCTGGCCGCTTGAGCCGCCGCTGCCCCAGCGAGCGCGCCGGCTCACCCTCGAAGTCGATGATGACGAGGTCCTTCCCCGTCCACAGGACCTGGCCGAGGTGGTAGTCGCCGTGGCAGCGGATCCGCTCGACGCTCGGCGGCACCGTCGTGATCACCCGTAGCCGGTCGTTGACCTCGCGCTCCCGGCGCAGGACCTCGGCCACCGCGGGAGACTGCTCGCCCGCCGTGACCTGGCGGAAGGTACGCCGGACCAGGCTCCGAGCCCCGTGGTACAAGGACAGGCGCTCCATCGGGGTCAGCGGTTCGGGCGCCATCGCCGGGTCGGTCCCGTCCGAGGCCAGGGCCAGGTGGAGCTCGCCGGTCCGCTGGCCCAGCAGCGACGCCCACTCGACGAAGGGCCCGAGGTGGTCGGGCGCCTCTTCGGGCGCCGACAGCAGGCCCGGCAGGGGCAGGTCCTCGATCGGCGCCTCGCCTCCGTGTGCCAGCGCCTCCTCCAGCCCGCGCCCGAGGGCGTCGAGGACGTAGTGCCAGCCGTCAGCCTCGTTGGGCACGTACTCCTCGATGGAGGCGATGGTGATGCTGCCACCGCCGCGCCCGGGCGAGCGGTACTCGAGGCTGCCGCCGGTGCGGGGCGAGTAGGGGAAGCGGGCCCGTTCCGCCAAGAAGCGCCCCAGCTCGACGCCGGGGTTGATCCCTTCCTCCAGCCGGCGGATGAACTTCACGATCAGGTGGTCGCCCACGGCCACCGAGCTGTTGGACTGCTCGGCCGCCATCGGCATCGGCTGGACGTCGTCGGCGACGGACTGGCGCAGCGACCGGGTGGACACCGTCGGCACTCCCCCGGCCCGCCCCCGCCGCCCGGGCGACGAGCGCCGCTGGGCCACCATGTCGAGGACGGCCCGGGTGAGCTCCGGCTCCCACACCGCGTCGTACAGCACCCCGGCCTCCCCCCCGGCGGTGAGGTCGGCCACAACCGCCTCGGGCTTCCACCGCCGCAGCGACTCGCCCCGCTCCCCCGGCAGGAACGCCAGGGGGAGCAGGTACTCCTCGGAGCTCCCGTGGTCCAGCTCGACCTGGAGGAGCGCGAGGTAGGCCACCGGGTGCGACCGCTCGCCCAGAGGGACGGCGTCGGTCACCGTGACGCCGGTGATCGTCTTGGTCTTGGAGACGAACCACCGCCGGTCGGCGAGGTAGGCGGGCAGCATGGCCTCGAGCTGGCGGGTGTCGGCCAGGACCCCGTCCCACCGACCGTCGACCGTCAGTGCTGCCGGCGCGGGGCGGCGGGAGGCCGGCTCCAGCTCGAGCGAGAACCAGTAGAAGCCATGGGGCCCGAGCGTGACGAAGTACGGCAGGTCACCCACCGGGGGGAACGACATGTTGCCGAAGAGCTCGACCGGCGTCGCCCCGTAGACCTCGGACAGATCGAGCTCGGCGCACTGGGCGAAACGCGACAGGTTGACGACCACGAGGAGGATCTCGTCCTCGAAGCGCCGGATGAAAGCCAGCACCTTGCGGTTGTCGTGCCGGAGGAGCTCCACCGTGCCGCGGCTGAAGGCCCGGTAGCGCTTGCGCAGGTGGACGAGGCGGCGCATCCACCACAGCAGCGAGCTCGGGTTCTGCTCGGCTGCCTCGACGTTGACCGCCTGGGCCTGGTAGCCGGGGTCGATGATCACGGGGAGGTACAGCTGCTGGGGGTTGGCGCGGGAGAAACCGGCATTGCGGTCGGCGTCCCACTGCATCGGCGTGCGCACGGCGTTGCGGTCGCCGAGGTAGATGTTGTCGCCCATGCCGATCTCGTCCCCGTAGTAGATGATGGGCGCGCCGGGCAGGGCGAAGAGCAGCCCGACCATCATCTCGATCATGGCCCGGTCGTTGCCGAGCAGCGGGGCGAGCCGGCGGCGGATGCCCACGTTGACGCGCGCCTGGGGGTCCTGGGCGTAGGCACGGTACATGTAGTCCCGCTCCTCGTCGGTGACCATCTCGAGCGTCAACTCGTCGTGATTGCGAAGGAAGAGCGCCCACTGGCCATTGGGGGGTGCGGGTGGCGTCTCGGCCAGGATGTCCACGATCGGGTAGCGGTCCTCCTGCCGGGCGGCCATGAACATCCGCGGCATCAGCGGGAAGTGGAAAGCCATGTGGCACATGTCGCCGTCGCCCATGTACGCCACGGCGTCCTCGGGCCACTGATTGGCCTCGGCCAGCAGCATCCGGTCTGTGAACCGTTCGTCGATGTGGGACCGCAGCCCGCGCAGGAATTCCATCGTCTCGGGCAGGTTCTCGCAGGAGGTGCCCTCCCTGGCATAGAGGTAGGGCACGGCGTCGAGCCGCATGCCGTCCACCCCGAAGCCCAGCCAGTAGTCGCAGACGTCGAAGATGGCCTGGCGCACGGCCGGATTGTCGTAGTTGAGACCCGGCTGGTGCGAGTAGAAGCGGTGGAAGTAATACGCCTCGGCCACCGGGTCGAACGCCCAGTTGGACGTCTCGAAGTCCGGGAAGATGATGCGGGCCTCGCGGAACTTGTCGGGCGTGTCGCTCCAGAGGTAGAAGTCGCGGTAGGTGCTCCCCGGCCGTGCCCGCCGGGCCCGCTGGAACCACGGGTGGAGGTCCGACGTGTGGGCCAGGACGAGCTCGGTCACCACCTTGAGGTCCCGGCGGTGTGCCTCCCGCAGGAAGGCGCGAAAGTCGCGCAGGGTGCCGTACGAGGGGTGCACCTCGCGGTAGTCCGAGATGTCGTAGCCGTCGTCGCGCAGTGGCGACGGATAGAAGGGCAGGAGCCACAAGGCCGTCACGCCCAGCTCCTGGAGGTAGTCGAGCTTGGAGATCAGGCCCTTGAAGTCCCCGATGCCGTCGCCGTCACTGTCCTGGAACGCCCGGACGTGCAGCTCGTAGAAGACGGCGTCCTGGTACCAGTGCGACTCCCCACTGACCGGTACCGACCGGGCCATCTGCAGCGATCGTGTCGTCACGACGGCTCCACGGCGAAGACGTGGGCCGGCACCGCGGCCGGGTCGAGCAGCACGAAGTTCCGGTCGCCCGCCCAGTGGTAGCGCGCACCGGTGAGCAGGTCGTGCACGTCGGCGCCCGGTCCCAGGTCGACATCCACCCATCCGGCCTGGCGGTTGAACGGGTCGAGGTTGACGACCACGACGACCCGGTCGTCCCCCGAGGTCTTCGAGTAGGCGATCAGCTGGTCGTTGTCGACCTGGTGGAAGCGCAAGGTGTCGTCGCGCTGGAGGGCGGCGTGCTGGCGACGGATCTCGTTCACCCGGCCGATCAACGGGGCGAGGCTGTCGGGCCGGTCGAGGTCCCAGTGCCGCACCGTGTACTTCTCCGAGCCGGCGTACTCCTCGGAGCCGGGCGAGCGGGCGACGTGCTCCTGCAGCTCGAAGGCCGGCCCGTAGATCCCGTAGTTGGCGCTGAGGGTGGCCGCCAGCACGAGGCGGGCCACGAACGCCGCCGTCCCGCCGGTCTGGAGCGCCTCGGTGAGGATGTCGGGCGTATTGGGCCAGAAATTGGGCCGGAAGAAGTGGGCCACACCCGCCAGCTCGGTCATGTAGGTCTCGATCTCCCATTTGGTGTTGCGCCAGGCGAAGTAGGTGTAGGACTGCGAGAACCCCACCTTCGCCAGCCGCTCCATGACCTTGGGCCGGGTGAAGGCCTCCGAGAGGAGGAGCACCTCGGGATGGTCGGCCTTGACCGACGAGATGAGCCATTCCCAGAAGGCGAACGGCTTGGTGTGGGGGTTGTCGACCCGGAACACCTCTACCCCATGGCCGATCCAGAACCGCACCACCCGGAGCAGCTCTTGCCACAGCTGCCACCACGCCTCCGTCTCGAAGTCGAGGGGATAGATGTCCTCGTAGCGCTTCGGCGGGTTCTCTGCCGTACGGATCGAGCCGTCCGGGCGGTGGCGGAACCACTCGGGGTGCTGGCGCACCCACGGGTGGTCGGGCGAGCACTGGAACGCCAGGTCGATGGCGACCGTGATGCCCCGCTCGGCCGCCGCGGCGACCAGGGCGTCGAAGTCGTCCAGGGTGCCGAGATCCGGGTCGACCGCCGTGTGCCCGCCGGCCGGCGAGCCGATCGCCCACGGACTGCCCGGATCGTCGGGCCCGCCCACGGTGGTTCCTTCCGCCCCCTTGCGGCCGGTCGTGCCGATCGGGTGGACCGGCGGGAGGTACAGCACGTCGACGCCCAACCGCTCGAGATAGCCGAGCCGCTCGACCACGTCCCTGAGCGTGCCGGCCCTCCCCGGCCCGGGGGACGTCGACCGTGGGAACAGCTCGTACCAGCTACCGAACCGCGCCAGCGGCGGGTCGACCACCACCGGGCACGGCACCGAGCTGACCGAGGTCCCCGGGGCGCGGTAGCGGCGCACCAGGCGGGTCAGATCCTCGGCGCGCACCAACCCGCGGACGGTGCCGTCGTGCCCCGTGGCGAGCTCGGCCGCCGCGCCCGGGTCGAGGGCGTCGTCGAGCCCCCGGGCCGCCGCCAGGCAGGCCGCGGCGGCGTCCAGGAC
>JBOGGF010000440.1:0-3469 GCA_050743965.1 Acidimicrobiales bacterium | reverse complement strand
GCCCAGCAGATCGCCGCCCGCGTCATGCGGCTGGTGGGGCACCCCGAGCTCGTCGACGAACCGTGGTTCGGGTCCGGCCACGGCCGGGCCGAGCACGTGGAGGTCATCGACCGCTACGTCGGTGATTGGATCGCGGCGCGCACCCGCGACGAGGTGCTCGTCGCCTTCGCCGAGGCCGGCGCGGCGGCGGCGGCGGTCTACGACGCCCGCGACATCGTGGAGGACGAGCACATCCGCCAGACCGAGATGCTCGTCGAGGTGGCCGACGAGGACCTGGGACCCATGCTCATGCACAACGTGATGTGGCGGATGTCGGAATCGCCGGGGCGCATCCGGTTCACCGGCCGCGCCCTCGGTGCCGACACCGACGCCGTGCTCTGCGGAGATCTCGGGATGGACCCGGCCGAAGTCGACCGGCTCCGCGGGCAGGGAGTGGTGGCGTGACCGACCCATTGCTCGATGTCGTCCGGGCCGGGCTACGGGTATACGACTTGGGCCAGCCGATGTTCAGGGGCATGCCGCAGTCGCCGAACCACCCGCCGTTCTGGCACGTGCTGCCCCGCCGGCATGGCGACATGGTGCGCCCCGACGGCGGGTCGGCGGCCAACGATCTGATCTCCACGGGGACCCACGTGGGCACGCATATCGACTCCCTGGCCCACGTCTCCCACGACGGTGTCCTCCACGGGGGAGTCGATGCTCGCGCCGCGGGGGTCGGCGGGCGCTTCATGGAGCTGGGCGTCCACACCGTCGCGCCGATGATCTGTCGCGGTGTGCTCTTGGACGTGGCCGCCGACCACGACGGCGACACCTGCCCGCCCGGCTACGAGATCACTCCCGCCGACCTCGATGCCACCGTGGCCCGCCAGGGGGTGGGTGTGGCGCCGGGCGACGTGCTGCTGGTCCGCAGCGGCTGGGGCCGTCACTTTGAGGAGGGCGCCGCCTACGTCGGCAAGGAGACCGGTGTGCCCGGAGTAGGCGAGGCCGGGGCCCGCTGGTTGGCTGACCGCCAGCCGCTGGCCGTCGGAGCCGACACCATCGCCTTCGAGCGACTGGCACCGGGCCAGGGCCACGCCGTGCTGCCCGCCCACCGGGTCCTCCTGGTCGAGCGCGGTGTGTACATCATCGAGGCTCTGGCCCTCGACGACCTGGCCGCTGCCGGCGTCCACGAGTTCACCCTGGTGGTCATCCCCCTCAAGCTGGTCGGCGCCACTGGGTCCCCAGTGCGACCGCTGGCGGTGGTCCCGAGTGCCTGACGTCACACTGGCCGAACAGCTCGGTGCCTTTGCCGCCACCAGCACCTTCGACGGTCTGCCGGCCGATGTGGTGGCCAGCGTTAGGCAGCGAGTGCTGGACACGCTGGGGATTTGCGTGGCAGCGTCTTCGCTCGACACCAGCGCGGCAGCGCGCGCCTACGCGGCGGCCCAAGGGGGCACCGAACAGGCGCACGCCGTGGGCATGGTCGGGCAGTGCCCGGCGACGGTGGCCGCATTCGTCAACGGCGTCCTGGCCCACTCGCTCGACTACGACGACACCCACCTACCTTCCATCGTCCACCCGAGCGCCTCCGTCATCCCGAGCGCCTTGGCTGCCGGCGAGGAAGTCGGTGCCGGCGGCGGCACGGTGATCGCCGGCATCGCCTGTGGGCTGGAGGTCTGCGTCCGCCTCGGCATGGCCGGGTACGACGCGTCGTCGGGGAGATCGGTGTACTTCGACCACGGCCAGCACGCCACGTCGATCTGCGGGGCGCTCGGAGCAGCGGTGGCGGCCGCCCGCGTGTACGGGTCCGACGCCGCCGGTATCACGAACGCCCTGGGCGTGGCCGCGTCGATGGGATCGGGGATCATCGAGGCGAACCGGACCGGCGGCACGGTCAAGCGGATGCACTGCGGATGGGCCGCGCACGCGGGCGTGTCGGCAGCGCAGCTGGTGCGCCACGGTTTCACGGGCCCGCCCACCGTGCTCGAGGGGCGCTTCGGCTTCTTCGAGGCGTGGCTCCACGGCCGCTTCGACGCTTCCGCTGTGACCGGTGGCCTCGGCTCGCAGTGGGCGGTGCCCGGCATCTTCTTCAAGCCGTACCCGGCCAATCACTTCACGCACACCGCCATCGACGCCGGGGCCGGGCTGCGGAGACGGGGCGTCGACCCGGGGGAGATCGAATCGATGGAGCTGGGCGTGGCTGGACCCATCGTGCGCACCATCGGCGAGCCGATCGACGTCAAGCGGGCACCGGAGACCGGGTACATGGCGCAGTTCAGCGGACCCTACGCGGTCGTGGCCGGCCTGCTGGGTGGCGGTGGGCTCGGCGTCGGCCTGGACGACTTCACCGACGCGCTGGCCCGGGACCCCCGCCGCCGGCAGCTGATGGGCCGCGTCACCGTGGTGGAGGACGCCGCGTGCACGGCCGCCTTCCCACACCAGTTCCCGTCGGTGCTGCGGGCGCGCCTGCAGGGCGGCAGCGAGGTGGAGGAGCGCGTGATGACCAACTGGGGCGGCCCGGACCGCCCCCTCGGCGACGGGGATCTGGCCACCAAGTTCGAGGACAACGCTCGACGGGCTCTGGCACCCGAGGCGGTGGCCGAGGTCGAGTCGCTGGTGACCGGTTTGGACACCTTGGAGGACATGGGCCGCCTGCTCGCCCCGCTGGGCGCGGCGAGTGCCAACAGCCGCCCGGGCGGGAAGGGGACGTAGAAGGGCCCGGACGGAGGCCAGACACTGAAACTGAGCTGGCCGGCGAGCGCCCACCGACGCGGAGGGAGCCCGCCGGCCCGGCACGGAACGAGGAAGGGGAGACGATGGCAACGTTTGATTTAGTAGTTACGGGAGTGCGAGTGGTTCGCCCTGGGGCCGACCTCGGGACCGTCGACATCGGTGTCCGCCACGGCATGTTCGAGGCCATCGGCCCGGACGTCCCTGTCGAGGGTGCTGCCGCGGTCGTCGACGGGCGCGGTCGGCTGGCCTTCCCCGGCGTGGTGGACTCCCACCAGCACTGGGGCATCTACAACCCGCTGGCTGAAGACGCCGTGTCGGAGAGCGGAGCCTGCGCGCAGGGCGGAGTCACCACCGGGATCACCTACTTCCGCACCGGGGCCTACTACATGAACCGCAGCGGGCCGTACGCTGAGGTGCTGCCGGCCACGCTGCAGGCAATCGATGGAAAGGCCTACGTGGACTACGCGCTCCACGTGGCCCCCATCCTGGCCGAGCACATCGACGAGATCCCCGCCCTCATCGAGCAGTTCGGCGTCACGTCGTTCAAGATCTTCATGTTTTACGGCAAGCACGGTCTCCACGGCCGGTCCAGCTCCCAAGACCAGTTCCTGATGCTGCCCGAAGGGCAGTCCTACGACTACGCCCACTTCGAGTTCATCATGCGGGCCATCCAGCGGGCGCGCCAGGATCCGCGCTTCGCCGACGTGGCCGACGACCTGTCGCTCTCGCTGCACTGCGAGACGGCGGAGATCATGTC
>JBOGGF010000439.1:0-4102 GCA_050743965.1 Acidimicrobiales bacterium | reverse complement strand
GGGAGCCGTCTCCGCCCGT
This sequence comes from Acidimicrobiales bacterium, assembly GCA_050743965.1. Lineage (GTDB taxonomy): Bacteria > Actinomycetota > Acidimicrobiia > Acidimicrobiales > RAAP-2 > DAHUZJ01. Next base: position 4,083 of record JBOGGF010000439.1, on the reverse strand, counting down.
GCCGCCGGGCGAGAGGGCCCGCCCGACAGCCCCGGTAGCATCGGTGCCCCGTGCCGCTCCACCGACTCGACCTCCGCCAGCACTCGGGCCCTCTCGCCGAGGCCCTCCCCCGACCGGCCGATCCCGGGAGCGACGTCCGCGAGGTCGTGGCCGCCATCGTGGCCAGGGTGCGCGAGGGCGGCGACGACGCGCTGCGGGCGCTCACGGCCGAGCTCGACCGCGTGGCGGTCGACGAACTGCGGGTCCCCGACGACGAGGTGGCGGCGGCGCTCGCTCGCGTGCCGGCCGACCTGCGGGAGGCTCTCGAGGTCGCCCACCGTCAGATAACCGCATACCACGCCCACGAGGGCGAGCCGCCGGGCGACTTCGTCGACGGCGGGCTCCGGGTCCGCCACCTCGTCCGCCCGGTCGAGCGCGCCGGGTGCTACGCGCCGGGCGGGCGCGCCCGGTACCCGTCGTCGGTGCTCATGTGCGCCGTCCCCGCCCGGGTCGCCGGTGTCGACGAGGTGGTCCTGTGCGTCCCGCCCGGGTCCGACGGCCGCGTCGACGATGCCACGCTGGCCGCCGCCACCGTCGCCGGCGTCGACGAGGTCTACCGGGTCGGGGGTGCCCAGGCCATCGCCGCCATGGCCTACGGCACCGAGACGCTCCGGCCGGTCGACGTCGTGGTCGGCCCGGGCAACCGGTACGTGGCCGAGGCCAAGCGTCAGCTGGCGGGGGTGGTGGGGGTGGCGTCGGGGTTCGCCGGCCCCTCCGAGGTCGTGGTGGTCGCGGGACCGTCGACGCCCGCCACCCTGGCCGCGGTCGACCTGGTGGTCCAGGCCGAGCACGGACCCGACGGGCTGGCGTGGCTGGTCACCTGGACAGCGGCGAAGGCCGACCAGGTCACCGCCGAGGTCGACCGGCTGGTGGCGGCCTCCCCGCGCCGGGAGGATCTCGAGGCGACGCTCGGCGCCGGTGGCTACGCCTGCCTCGTCGACGGTCCGGCGCAGGCCCTGGCGGTCGCCAACGTCGTCGCCCCCGAGCACCTCGAGCTCATGGTGGACGATGCCGAGGCCCTCCTTCCCCTCGTCCGCGCCGCCGGCGCCGTCTTCTGCGGCCCGTGGGCACCGGCGAGCCTGGGGGACTACGTGGCCGGGCCCAACCACGTGCTACCGACCAACCGGACGGCCCGTTTCGCCTCTGCCCTTCGACCCGACGACTTCCGGCGCCACATCCACGCCGTGACCGCCGACCGCGGCGTGATCGAGCGGCTGGGGCCGCACGTGGTCGCGCTTGCCACCATCGAGGGCCTCCCGGCGCACGCCGACTCGATCCGGTTGCGGTCGTGAGCGCCCCGGTCCCGCTCCGCCCCGACCTGGCGGTGATGACCGGCTACCACTCGCCCCAGGTGCCGGCCGAGGTACGGCTCAACACCAACGAGTCGCCCCTGCCGCCGCCCGCGGAGTGGCGCGAGGCGCTCGCCGCCGAGCTCGGGCGGCTGGAATTCCACCGGTACCCCGACCGGGGGGCGCGCGCCCTGCGGGCGGGCCTGGCCGAGCTGCACGGGGTGGGCGAGGACCACGTCTTCTGCGCCAACGGCTCCAATGAGGTCCTCCAGTGCCTGCTCCTGGCCTTCGGCGGCGCCGGCCGGCGGGCCGTCGTCTTCGAGCCGACGTACGCCCTGCACGCCCACATCGCCCGGGTGGCCGCCACCGAGGTGGTCCGGGGCGGTCGGACGGCGGACTTCGAGATCGACCCGGCGGCGGCCGATGCACTGCTGGCCGAGCACCGGCCCGCCCTCACCTTCCTCTGCTCGCCCAACAACCCGACCGGTCGGGCAGAGCCGGCCGAGACGGTTCGCCGGGTGCTGGCCGCCGCGCCGGGCCTGGTGGTCGTGGACGAGGCCTACGGGCAGTTCGCCCGCTGCTCGGCCCTCGCCCTGCGGCGGGAGCCCGCTGCCGCGCCCGGCCTGGTGGTGGTGCGGACGTTCTCCAAGACGTGGGCGATGGCGGCGTCCCGGCTCGGCTACCTGGTCGCCGATCCCGACGTCGTGGCGGGCTGCGACGCCGTCGTGCTGCCGTACCACCTGTCAGCCCCGACGCAGGTGGCGGGGGTGCTGGCGCTGCGCTACCGGGCGGCGATGGAGCGCCGGGTGGCCGTGGTGGCCGAGGAACGGGGGCGCGTGGCGTCCGGGTTGGCCGGACTGCCAGTGGCCTCGTGGCCGTCGGACGCCTCCTTCATCCTCTTCCGTCCTCTCTCCCGTCCGGCGGGCGAGGTGTGGCAGGGGCTCCTCGCCCGCGGGGTGCTGGTACGTGACTGCTCGACGTGGGAGGGCCTCGAGGGCTGCCTGCGGGTGACGGTGGGCACGCACGAGGAGAACGGCCGGTTCCTGGACGCCCTGGAGGAGGTGCTGGAGTGACGGCAGGCGAGGCCGGTGCGGCCGGCGAGCGTGGTCCCCGGCGGGCCGAGCGCCGCCGTGCCACCAAGGAGACCTCGATCGAGGTGGCGGTCGCGATCGACGGGGCCGGGACGGCCTCGGTCGAGACGGGCCTGCCGTTCTTCGACCACATGCTCGACCAGTTGGGACGGCACGGCGGCTTCGACCTCCGCGTCCGGGCACGGGGCGACTTGCACGTCGACGCCCACCACACGGTGGAGGATGTTGGGATCGTCCTCGGGGAGTGCTTCGCCGAGGCCCTGGGGGACAAGGCCGGCGTGCGGCGGTTCGGCTCTGCGCTGGTGCCGCTGGACGAGGCGCTCCTCGAGGTGGCCGTCGACCTGAGCGGCCGCCCGTACCTCGCCTTCGACGTGCCGTTCGCCCCTGACACGCCCGGTCTCGGGTCCCCGCCGTTCGACCCGCAGCTGGCCGAGGAGTTCTGGCGGGCGTTCGTCACCGCCGCCCGGGTCACCCTCCACGTCCGCCGGCGCGAGGGCAAGAACACCCACCACGTGGTCGAGGCGACGTTCAAGGCGATCGCCCGGGCCCTGCGCGACGCCGTGCGGCGGGAGGGCTCGGCCATCCCCTCCACCAAGGGCACCCTGTGACGGTGGCACGACGGCGCGCCGGCCCGTGAGCGGCCCGTGGCTCGAGCCGGTGCCGATCGCCGTCCTCGACTACGGCATCGGCAACCTGCGGTCGGCCGAGAAGGCGCTGCTCCACCTCGGCGCGGCGGCTCGCCTCGTCGACGACCCGGCAGAGGTCACCGGGTCGCGCGGGATCGTGTTGCCGGGGGTGGGGTCCTTCGGTCCCTGCGCCGCCGCCCTCGACGCCTCAGGCCTGGTCGGGCCGGCCCGCCGGGCGATCGAAGCGGGCGTGCCGTTCCTCGGCATCTGCGTCGGCTTCCAGCTGCTCTTCGACGGGTCCGACGAGAGCCCCGGCGCGGCCGGGCTCGGGGTCCTGCCGGGCACCGTCCGCCGGCTCCCGGCGTGCGTGAAGCACCCTCAGATGCAGTGGAACCTCCTCGAGCGCCCGACGGGGACCACCTCGGGCCTGCTGGCCGGGCTGGAGGAGGCGCCGTGGGCCTACTTCGTCCACTCCTTCGCCCCCGAGCCGGGCGAGGACACGGTGGCAACGTGCGACTACGGCGGCCCGGTGGTGGCGGCGGCCGAGCGCGGGTCGGTGTGGGGGACCCAGTTCCACCCCGAGAAGTCCGGGCGGGTCGGGCTGGCCATCCTGTCCAACTTCGTCGCCCGGTGCGCCGGTGCCCGGTGCGCGGTGCCGGCGGCATGATGGAGCTCTTGCCGGCGATCGACCTGGTCGGCGGGAGGGCGGTCCGGCTCGTGCAGGGAGACTTCGCCCGGGAGACCGGCTACGGCGACCCGCTCGCACTGGCCCGGCGGTTGGTCGACGCCGGCGCGCGGTGGCTGCACGTCGTCGACCTCGACGCCGCTCGCACGGGTGAGCTGGCCAACCGGCCCACGGTGACGGCGATCGCCGAGCTGGCCGCCGGGGCCGGGGTGGCGGTGCAGGTGGGGGGCGGGGTCCGCGACGCCGCCACGGTCGACGACCTCCTGGGCGCCGGGGTGCGACGCGTGGTGCTCGGCACCGCCGCCCTGGAGGACCCGTCGTTGGCCACGGACGGTGCCCACCGCCACCCGGCC
>JBOGGF010000438.1:0-1878 GCA_050743965.1 Acidimicrobiales bacterium | reverse complement strand
CCCCCGCCCCCGCCCGGGACTCCGGGTGGGCCGCCGCGACGACCCCGGTACGCTACGGCGCGGTGGGCCGCTTCTACGTCACGACGCCGATCTACTACGTGAACGACGCGCCCCATGTGGGCCACGCCTACGCGACGGTCAACGCCGACGCCATGGCCCGGTGGCACCGCATGCTGGGGGACGACGTCTTCTTCCTCACCGGCACCGACGAGCACGGGGCGAAGGTCGCCGAAGCGGCGGTCGAGCACGGGCTCACGCCCCAGGAGTGGGCCGACCGGGTGGTCCAGCGGTTCCAGGACGCCTGGCGGGTCCTCGGCATCTCCAACGACGACTTCATCCGGACCTCCGAGCCCCGGCATCACGCCGCCGTCCAGCGGTTCCTCGGCCGCATCCACGAGAACGGTTACATCCGCCTGGACACCTACCGGGGCCTGTACTGCGTGTCGTGTGAGGACTACTACACGCCCGAGCAGCTGGTCGGCGGCAACTGCCCGGTCCACGGCCGCCCGGTGGTGGAGATGGAGGAGGAGAACTACTTCTTCGAGCTGTCCAGGTTCGAGGGCCGACTCCTCGAGTGGTACGACATGCACCCCAATGCCGTGCGACCGACCACCAAGCGCAACGAGGCCCTGGCCTTCATCCGGGGCGGCCTGAAGGACATCTCCATCACGCGCACGTCCCTCCGCTGGGGCGTGCCGGTCCCCTGGGACGCCGAGCACGTCTTCTACGTGTGGTACGACGCGCTCGTCAACTACCTGACCGCCATCGGCTACGGCACCGACGAGGAGCGGTGGGCAGCGTGGTGGCCGGCGGTGCACCACCTCATCGGCAAGGAGATCCTCCGGTTCCACTGCGTGTGGTGGCCGGCCATGTGCATGGCGGCGGGGATCGACCCACCGGCCGAGGTGCACGTGCACGGCTGGCTCCTCGTGGGTGGCCAGAAGCTGTCGAAGACCCTCGCCCGGGCGGCGTCGCGGGCCGGCGGCCCCGGGCGTGCTCGTGCCGGGAGGGCCGAGGGTTCTGGCGTTGGCGTTGAGCGTATGGACCACGAGGGTGGCCCCGACGGCGGCCCACCGGACGGCGCGGGGGCACCGGACGGCGCGGGCCCACCGGGCGGCGCCGACGCCCCGCTCGAGCTGACCGAGATCGCCCCTTCGGCCCTCACCGAGGACTTCGGCCTCGACGCCACCCGGTACCACCTGCTGCGCGACGTGCCGCTGGGCAGCGACGGCGAATTCTCCTACGAGGGCATGGTCACCCGCTACAACGCCGACCTCGCCAACAACTTGGGCAACCTGGTCTCCCGCGTGGCGACGGTGGTGGGCTCCAAGTGCGGTGGGGTGGGCCCCTTACCCGACCCTCGGTCGTCGCTGGCCGCGGCGGCCCAGGCCTCGGTCGCCGCCGCCGCCGACGCCTGGTCCCGGTGGGCGCCGCAGGAGGCGCTCGAGGTGACGTGGCGGCTGATCGGGGCGGCCAACGCCGAGCTGGAGGCGACCGAGCCGTGGAAGGCCGAGCCCGGTGCCGCCGTCGACCGGGTGCTCGGGAGCGCGCTCGAGGCGTTGCGCATCGTGACGATCCTGGTCACCCCGGCGATGCCGAGGACGGCAGAGGAGATCTGGCGCCGGATCGGGTTGGAGGGCTCGCCGGCCGACTGCCGCCTGCCGGCCGACTCCGCCTGGGGCGGCTATCCCGGCGGGGTGCCGGTCGAGAAGGGCCCCCCGCTCTTCCCCCGGCGCAAGTCATAGTGCCGATGCCGGGCCCGGAGTGGTTCGACTCCCACTGCCACCTGCAGGAGGAGTACCTCGGCGGAGAGGACGGTGGCGGTGGCGGTGGTGGGGATGCCGCGGCGCTCGCCGCAGCCCTGGATCGGGCTGCGGC
>JBOGGF010000437.1:0-6482 GCA_050743965.1 Acidimicrobiales bacterium | reverse complement strand
TACACGGCCAACGAGGTGAAGCAGGCCGTCGTCGGCTACGGCAGCGCCACCAAGCAGCAGGTGCAGCGGATGGTGGCGTCCGTCCTGGGGCTCGAAACCGTGCCGCAGCCCCCCGACGTGGCCGACGCCCTCGCCCTGGCGGTCTGCCACCTGGCGACCGTGCCGCTGCGCCGGGCGGTGGCGGCGGCTGCCGGCCCCGCCCGGCACGGTGGCGGGGCCTGATGATCGGCTCGCTCCGGGGGACGGTCGCCGCCCGCACCGGGCAGGGAGAGGTCGTGGTCGAGGTGGGCGGGGTCGGCTACCGGGTCGCGGTGTCGACGGGGACGGTGGCAGCCCTGGGTCCGGCCGGCAGCCCGGCCTTCCTCCACGTCCACACCCACGTGCGCGAGGACGCCATCGTGCTCTACGGCTTCGCCCACGACGACGAGCGCCGCTGCTTCGAGGCACTGCTGGGTGCCCACGGCGTCGGGCCGTCCCTTGCCCTGGCGGTCCTCTCGGCCCTGTCGCCGGCGGCCCTGTCGACGGCGGTGCTGGAGGAGGACGTCGACACGCTGTGCAGCGTCCCCGGCGTCGGCCGCAAGACCGCGGCACGCCTACTGATCGACCTGAAGAGCCGCCTCGAGCTGCCGGACCTCAACCCGGCGGCGCAGTCGGGCGCGGCGCCGGTCCGCTCGGCCCGGGCCGAGGCCCGGGCGGCGCTGGCCGAGCTGGGCTACGGCCCCGAGGAGATCCGCTCCGCCCTCGAGGGTCAGCGCGAGGATGTCGGGGTGGAGGAGCTCCTACGACTGGCCCTGCGGGAGCTGGCGTCGAGGTGACGGGCCCGGCGCGGCGGGAGGTCCTGGCCGACCCCTCGGTGGTGCCGCAGGGAGGGCCCGGCGACTTGCCGCCGGGCCCGCGTGCCGTCGACCCGACGGCGGGGCCGCCGGAGGAGACGGACGAGGCGGGCCTGCGCCCGCGCGACCTCGCCGAGTTCGTCGGGCAGCCCGACCTGGTGGAGCACCTGGGCATCGTGCTGGCCGCGGCGCGCCGCCGCCGCCAGCCGGTCGACCACCTCCTCTTCGCCGGGCCGCCCGGGCTCGGCAAGACCTCCCTGGCCGGCATCGTGGCGGCCGAGATGGGTGCCGGCCTGCGGGTCACGTCGGGACCCGTGCTGGTACGGTCGGGGGACCTGGCCGCGCTCCTGACCGACCTGCAAGAGGGCGACGTCCTCTTCGTCGACGAGATCCACCGCCTGCATCGCTCTGTGGAGGAGGTGCTGTACCCGGCGATGGAGGACGCCAAGCTGGACATCGTGATCGGGAAGGGGCCGACCGCCCGCTCGATCCGCCTCGACCTACCCCGGTTCACGCTCGTCGGCGCCACGACCCGGACCGGGCTGGTGGCAGCGCCCCTCCGCGACCGGTTCGGCTTCGTGGGCCGGCTCGACCTCTACGACCCTGGCGACCTGCAGGCCATCGTCGTGCGCTCCGCCGGTATCCTCGGGGTGCGGATCGAGCCGGACGGGGCGGCCCGCATCGCCGGTCGATCCCGGGGCACGCCCCGCATCGCCAACCGGCTCCTCCGGCGGGTGCGCGACTTCGCCGAGGTGCGGGGCGACGGCGTGGTCACCGGGGACGTCGCGGCCGAGGGGCTGGCGCTCTTCGGGGTCGACGAGCTCGGCCTGGACAAAGTGGACCGGTCCATCCTGTACGCCCTGTGCCACCGGTTCGGGGGGCAGCCGGTGGGCCTGACGACGCTGGCCCAGTGCGTGGGGGAGGAGCCCGGCACGGTGGAGGACGCCTACGAGCCGTACCTGCTCCAGCAGGGCCTGATCCAACGCACGCCGCGTGGGCGGCTGGCGACGGGACGGGCATGGGCCCACCTCGGGGTGCCGCCGCCGCCGGCTGGCAACAGCACGGACCCATCGCTCTTCTGGCCGCCAAACGGGTGAGCCGGGGAGCCGGAAGGTGGGTGACCCGGAGCTCTAGTCCTTCAGGGGCTCGTAGCGGTAGCCGAACCCGCGGACGGTCTGGAGGGGCGCGTCCTCGGTGTCCCAGCCGAGCTTCCGGCGTAGCCGCAGGACGGCGTACTTGACGCGGGCGGGCGCCAGCCCGGACGGGTCGTCCCACGCCAGCTCGATGAGCTGGTCGGCCGAGAGGATCTGGCCGGAGTGGCGCACGAGCGCCGACAGGAGGCGGTACTCGGTCGGGGTGAGGAGGACCGGCTGACCGTTGAGGTACGCCTGCTGGTGGAGGAAGTCGATCCGCACCCGCCCGTCGTCGAAGGACGTCTGGATCGTGGAGGTGGTCACCCGCCGCCGCCGCACCGCCTGGAGCCGTGCCAGCAGCTCCACTCGGCTGAACGGCTTGGTGAGGTAGTCGTCGGCGCCGGCGTTCAGGCCGCGGACCTTGTCGCGCTCGGCCGAGCGGGCCGTGAGCACCAGCACCGGGGCATCGCTCATGTCGCGGATGCGCTCGAGGATCTGCCAGCCGTCGAGGTCAGGAAGACCGACGTCGAGGATGACGATGTCGGGGCGTGTCTGATGGAAGGTGCGTAGGCCCTGCCGGCCCGTCGCCGCCTCGCTCACCACGTAGCCCTCCCGCCCGAGCAGGGTCCGCAGCAGCTGGCGGATGTCGGCGTCGTCTTCGATGGCGAGGATGGTGGTGGCGCGGTCAGTCCCACCGGCCATACGGCCGCCCCTCGAGGGCGCGACAAGGGTCCTTCCACCCTCCCGGATCCGGGATTGGCTCACCTGATGATCTTATCCGATCCCCGCCTGCACCTGGCGTGATGCCGCGCCGGTCGCTGCGCCGGCGGTCCAGGTGGTAGCGGGGGCCCCGACCCCGCGGGCGCCGGACCGCCGACCGTCCCGGGCGCCGCACCCAGCCGCTGGCGCGGGGGCGCGCTCCCGAGGGAGCCCGCCAACAGGTAACGTGATCCTTCTTCGCACATGGGAAACCTTCGAGGTCCCCATCGGCACCCGGAAAGGTCGGACCGTTGACCTCTGTGATCGCCCTCGTCCACCCCGCCCTCCTTGCGGCGTCCAACACCAAGAAAGGGGGCGGGGGCAGCAGCCTGTCCTTCATCTTCCTGATCGCGATCGCCGTCGCCGGCTACTTCCTCTTCCTGCGGCCTCGCCAACAGAAGGCGCGCAAGCAGCGCGAGATGCAGTCCGACGTCAATGAGGGTGACGAGGTGGTCACGGTCGGCGGCATCGTCGGGCGCATCCTGGAGATGGATGGCGACCGCGTCCACCTGCTGACCGGCTACCACGCGACACCGGACCTGGGTGACTCCCCGCCGCAGCGGATGACGTTCGTGCGCAACGCCATCTCCAGGAAGGTCGAGCCGCCGGTGGCCGAGGCGGCGGACGGCGAGGACGGTGAGTTCGCCTTCGAGCAGGACGTGACCGACGAAGAGACAGGTGCCGCCGCCAACGGCCACGCTGGCAACGGCAACGGCCACGTCGACGGCGTGCTCGCCGGTGAGGTGCTCGACACAACCGGCTTCGTCGCCGGCGCGAGCGGCGAGGCGGAAGGGGCCGACGAGGTCGACGGTGGTCCCGCCACCGGCGCGCCGACCGACGACACCCGCCGCCCGAGGGGGCGTGGCCGCCGCGCCGGGGGCGGCACCAGGGAGGGCACGACCCAGTGAGCCCCCCGTCGTCGCGCGCGAACGCACGGCGGCACCGGTCCCTGGTAGTAAGCCTTGTCATCGTCGTCGTGGTGGCGATCGGCTCGCTGGCGGCGACGCTGGTCTCGGGCTGGGCGCCCCGGCTCGGCCTCGACCTCGCCGGCGGGCTCTCGGTCGTGTACACGCCGGCCCACAAGGTGTCGACCGCGGACCTCAGGGAGTCCGTGACCGTACTGACCAACCGGGTCGACGGGCTGGGCGTCTCGGGCGCCACCGTGGAGACCCAGGGCAACGACATCGTCGTGCAGGTCCCGGGGGTGAAGGACGCCCGCCAGGTGCTCGCGTCCATCGGACAGACGGCGCAGCTCTTCTTCCGCCCGGTCCTCTGCGGCGCCCCGGCGTTCGTCGGCCACAAGGCCAAGTCGGCCAAGCCGGCGAGTGCCACCCTGCCGTCGTGCGTGCCGACGACCGCCCTCACCAAGACAAACCTCGCCGTCACCCAGACGACAGGCAGCTTCCGGTCCAACAACGTGCCAGCCGACACCGCCCTCGCCGCCTACCCGAGCGCGTCGCCGACAAAGGACGCCAAGGGCAAGATGGTGCTGTTGCCCGAGGTGACCGGTGCCGGCGCCTACAAGCGCTACCTCCTGGGCCCGGCCCAGCTCACCGGGCGGGCGGTGGCGACCGCGACGGCCCAGCAGACACAGCTTGGCAACTGGGTCGTCAACTACACCCTGACCGGCAAGGGCTCGCCGAAGTGGGACCAGGTGGCCCAGGCCAACTTCCACCAGATGCTGGCCGTCGAGCTCGACGGGGTGGTCCAGTCGGCGCCCATCATCCAGCCGACCCAGGCGTCGTTCTCGTCGTTCGACGGGAAGGGACAGATCTCGGGGCACCTGACACAGACACAGGCGAAGAAGCTGGCTCTGGCGATGCAGTTCGGCGCCCTGCCGGTCCGCCTGGTGCCCCAGACGACCCAGACGGTCTCGCCGACGCTGGGCCACTCGGCCCTCGTCGCCGGTCTCGGGGCCGGCATCGCCGGCCTCGTTCTCGTGCTGCTGTACACGATCGCCTACTACCGCCTGCTCGGCATCGTGGTGGTGAGCGGCCTGGCGGTGACGGCCGCCCTGCTGTGGGCGATAATCTCCGCCCTCGGCCACACCGCGGTGGCGCCGAGCTTCGACCTCGCCGGCGTCACCGGCATCATCGTCTCCATCGGCATCACCGTCGACTCCTACATCGTGTACTTCGAGCGGCTGAAGGACGAGACGCGCGCCGGCAGGACGGTGCGCTCGAGCGTCGACCGGGGCTTCGCCAGTGCGTGGCGGACGGTGCTGGCCGCCGACCTCGTATCGCTGGGGGCGGCGGCCGTGCTCTTCTTCGTCGCGGTCGGGGCGGTGAAGGGCTTCGCCTTCTTCCTGGGCCTGTCCACGTTGATGGACATCTTCATGACCTATTTCTTCACCCGGCCGTTGGTGGTCGTCCTCGGCCGCAACGAGCGCCTGACCTCCGCCCGGCGCTTCGGCATCTCCCGGGGGCTCGCCGTGGGCACCGAGCCATGAGCCGCCGCGGCCGGTCCACCGGGAACGACCACGTCGAGGTGGCGGGGGACGGGGAGGATGTCGGCGACCTCGACGGGCACGCACCGGTCCCGGCCGAGCTCGACCAGGAGGCGCTCGACCAGCAGCGCCAGGAGGAGCTGGCCGAGGAGAAGGTCGAGCGCCGCGCCGTGCGGGCCGGGCGGGGGCGGGGCGACCGGCGCCCGGGGCCGCTACGCCGCCTCTACCGGGGCGAGACCTCCTTCCCCTTCGTCGAGCGCCGCCGGCGGTGGCTGCTGATCTCGGCCGTCGTGATCCTCGCCGGCGTCGTCTCCCTCGGGGTGCGGGGTCTCAACCTCGGCATCACATTCAAGGGCGGGACGGCGTGGAGCGTGCCGGCGGCCGGTGTGACCCAGGTCCAGGCGACATCCGCGGTGCAGGCGGCCGGCGTCTCCCAGCCGACGGTGGAGCTGCTCGGCACAGGTGGCCGCCAGCACTTGCAGGTCCAGGCCGACCTGAATGCCCTCTCGTCGTCTCAGCAGAAGGCCGAGACGGCCCGGGTCATCCACGCCCTCGCCCACCTGGCGCACGTGGCACCCCAGGTGGTGTCGGTGACACACGTCGGCCCGACGTGGGGCGGTCAGGTGACCAATCGGGCCGTCATCGCCCTGATCGTCTTCCTCGTCCTGGTGGCGGTGTACATCAGCATCCGGTTCGAGCCCAAGATGGCGGTCGCCGCCTTCGTCGCCCTGCTCCACGACCTGTTGGTCACCGCCGGCGTCTACTCGCTGGCCGGGTTCCAGGTGACGCCCGACACCGTCATCGCCGTGCTGACGATCCTCGGGTACTCCCTGTACGACACCGTCGTGGTCTTCGACCGTGTCCGCGACAACGCCAAGGGCCTAGGGTCCTCGGGCCGCATCACGTACTCGGAGATGGTCGACCTCTCGATGAACCAGACCCTCGCCCGGTCGGTGAACACGTCTCTCGTGGCCATCTTGCCGGTCCTCGCCGTGCTGCTCATCGGTGCCGAGCTGCTCGGCGCCACGACCCTGCAGAACTACGGCCTCGCCCTGGTCGTGGGCCTGCTGTCGGGGGCGTACTCTTCCATCTTCATCGCCTCGCCCATCCTGGCCATCTTGAAGGAGCGGGAGCCCCGGTACATCGCCATGCGCCAGCGGATCGAGTCCAAGGGCGAGCGCCTCGGCCGGCTCACCCCGATGGCCGCCGCCGCTCTCGCCACGTCCGGCGGTGGCGCGGTCGCCAACCGGTCCGGCGGGCGCGACGGGGGCAAGTCGACGCCGGCGCGGCCGGGCACCCTGCGCCCGGACC
>JBOGGF010000436.1:0-4909 GCA_050743965.1 Acidimicrobiales bacterium | reverse complement strand
GGAGAAGACCTTCGATCTCCTCGTCGCCGGCCCTCACCCCCTCGCCCTTGACGCCACCGGGATGGCCGGCCTGCCGGACCGGGCGATCCCGCTCGGCGAGCTGAAGGCCCGCCTGCTGCACCCCTCCACGCCCTTCGACGTGCGCGACGCGGTGGTTGGCGAACTCGTCGTCCGCTCTCGGACTCACGGCGGGTCGTGGACCGTCGGTCTGGCCGGGGTGCTTCTGCCCGGCCTGCGCAGGGCCGCGTGGCCGCTCGTCCAAGCCTGCCCCGGCAAGGCGGCCGACATCGAAGCCGAGACCCTCACCGCCTTCCTGGCCGCAGTCGCCGGCTGCCAGCCGGACCGGGCACGGCTGGCGTCACGGTTGTGCTGGCTGGCCCGGATCGGCGCCAACCGGCTGTTGCGCGCCGAGCTGGCCGAGCGTGCCCGGCCAGGCGGCGAACCGGTCTCGGCCGCCCCGCCCCGCCCGTGGGGCCACCCCGACCTGGTGCTCGCCAAGGCGGTACGGGCCGGGGTGATCAGTGCGGCGGATGCCGAGCTCATCGGGGCCACCCGGATCGGTGACGTCGAGCTGGCCGATGCCGCCAACGTCCTGGGCGTCGGGTACAAGGCGTGTCATCAACGGCGCCGTCGGGCCGAATCGGCGCTGGCCGAATGGCTCACCTCTGACGACTATCCGCCGGATGAGTTTGTCGAAAAAAGGGCCGAAACCCCTTGTTCTTCTAATGGGGGTCGTCCCCGGCACGGCCGGCCAATGGACCGGCGACCGGACAAGCGCCACTCGACACCGCCACCGAGGAGGTGAGAGTGCCCAACCCGGCCCGACCGGACCGACCGGGCCGACCCCTGCACCACGCCCGGGCGCCGCACCGGGACCGAACCGAGGAGGCCGCCACGACACAGCCCACCCCCGCGAACCACCCCCTCCCCGAGCCAGGCCGGTCCCGCCGACACCGGGTCGGCCGGCGCCTACTCCGGCGGCTGGTACCGCGCCAGCTCCCCGTGAAGGGGCGCCGGCTGGCCCTCGCCGGCCTCGTCACTGTGGTCCTGCTGATGGCGGCAGCACCCCCGGCGTTCGCGGCCGGTGGCGCCCCGACCCTGAGCGGGGTGATCTCCAACCTGACCAACTGGATCGTCGGCATCCTGGCCGGCGTCGCCACCCTGTTCCTGACCATCGGTGGGCTGCGCTACCTCACCGCAGGCGGCGACCCCGGCCAGGTCGAGAAGGCCAAGATCGCACTCAAGTCGGCGGCCATCGGCTATGCGCTGGCCATCCTGGCCCCGCTGCTGGTCTCCATCCTCGCCTCGCTGGTTGGCGGATGATGACCCGCCTGCTCCCGTGGCGACCTCGGCACCCAAGGCTGCTGCTCACGGCCGGCGCATTGGCCGTCCTGTTGGCCCTCGGCAGCAGCGCCCATGGCAGCAACGGCCTTGGCGCCGACGGCCAACACCGGCCCGAGACGGCGGCCCCGGCGATGCTCCTCACCGCGGATGACTCGGCGTCGGGCACCTCGGCCACGACGACCACCGGCGGTTCGGGGTCGGGTGTGGGGCCGCCGGGCATCCAGGTCGGTCCCGGCAACACCACCACCCCGACCACGCCCGCGCCGGGCAGCGGCGGGACCGTCAGCGGCGGCACCCAGTCGTCACCCGGTCTGTTCGATATCACCGGCCACATCGAGGCGGCCATCGATGACTGGTTCCGCGACGTCGTCACCTCCGCCCTCGACCCGATCCTCACCCTGCTCGGCCACACCCTGCTCGCCACCCCCAACGTCACCGCCCAGAGCAGGGTCGGCCAGCTGTGGCAGATGACCGAGGGCATCGCCGACGCCTTCCTGGTCCTGTTCGTTCTGGTGGGCGGGGCGATCGTCATGGGACACGAGACGGTCCAGACCCGCATCGCCATCAAGGACGTACTACCCCGCATCGTGGTCGCCGCGGTGGCGGTGAACGCCAGCCTCTCCCTGGCCGGTCTGGCCATCTCCACCGCCGACTCCCTCTCCCAGGCCGTCCTGGGTCAAGGCGTCGATCCGTCCCAGGCCGCGGTGGTCTTGCGCCAGCTCGTCCTGGGTTCGCTGGCCGACGGCGGCATCTTCGTCGTCCTGCTGGGTGGGGTCGTTGCCGTGCTCGCCATCATCCTGCTCGCCACCTACGTCGTCCGACTGGCCCTCGTGATCCTGCTCATCGTGGCTGCCCCGATCTGCCTGGTCTGCCACGCCCTGCCCCAAACCGAAGGCCTGGCCCGGCTGTGGTGGCGGGCCTTCGCGGGCACCCTGGCCGTCCAGGTCGCCCAATCCCTCGTGCTCGTCACCGCTCTGCGGGTGTTCTTGGCCTCGGGCGGCCCGGCCAACCTCGGGATCGCCTCGACCGGCGGACTGGTCGACCTGCTGGTCTCGGCCTGTCTGTGCTGGGTGCTGGTCAAGATCCCCGGCTGGGTTAGCCGCGTGGTCTTCTCCGGCTCACGCGGTCACGGGGGGATCGGCCGGGTGGTCCGCGACGTCATCATCTACAAGGGCGCCAAGGCCCTCGCCGCGGCGGCGCTGTGACTGCCCGCGACAGCCGCGACGATCGCGGTCGGGTTCGCATCCCGGCCGACTTCGAGCGGCCGGACAAGCTCCTCGCCGGTCTCACGGCCCGCCAGCTGGCCATCCTGGGCGTCACCGCCGTCGTGTTGTGGGCCGGCTACAGCGCCACTCGTCATCTGGTGCCGCCGGTCGTGTTCGGCATCGTGGCGGTGCCGGTGGCCGCGGTGGCGGCGATGCTCGCCCTCGGCCGATTCGAAGGCGTCGCCGCCGATCGGTGGGTGACCGCGGCGTGGCGTCACCGCCGCAGCCCCCACCGGCTGGTGCCCGCCCCCGACGGCATCGCGCCCGCTCCCGCCTTCCTCGGCACCGTCTCAGCGGGGGCGGCCGGTCCGCTGCCGGCGGCACTTCGGCTCCCTGTCGCCGGCATCGGCGCCGACGGGATCGTGGACCTGGGGGGCGACGGCCTGGCGTTGGTGTGCCGGGCCAGTGCAGTCACCTTCGCCCTGCGCACCCCGACTGAGCAGGAAGCGCTCGTTGCCGGGTTCGCCCGGTTCTTGAACTCGCTTGGCGAACCGGTCGAGATCCTGGTTTGAGCCGAACCGGTCGAACTCGCCCCGACCGTCGACGCCCTACTTGACGCCGCGCCGGGTCTGCCGCACCCCGCCCTGGAGGCAGCAGCCCGGGGTCACGCCCGCTTCCTCACTGAGCTGGCCGAGCGCCGGGACCTGCTGCGCCGAGAGGTGTTGGTCGTGCTTCGCCAGCGGGCCGGTGACGACGCCGTCGGCCGTCTCCATCGGCGAGCCGCCGAAGCCGGTGCTGCCCTTGCCGCCGCCGGGGTGACTCTCGCCGCCCTCGACGGACCTGGTGTTGCGGCCTGCCTCGCCCGCGCCCTCGACCCCGCCGGCACGACCCGGCTTCCGGGCCGCGCCGACGCTGCTTCCTACGACGCCGACGAGCCCGTCACCCTGGCCCACCCAACTATGGCCCACCTAACCGTGGCCCCCCAATCAGGGAAGGGACGCCCATGACCCGCCTGCTCTTCCGGATCCCCCGACCGACCACCCGCCCGGCGTCGCCGTTCGGTCCCGACGCCATCGAGGTCGGACCTCGAGCCCTGCGCGTCGGCGACGGCTGGTGCGCCAGCTTCGCCATCGTCGGCTACCCCCGCGAGGTCGGCCGCGGCTGGCTCGAACCCCTGACCGCTCATCCCAGCCGCCTCGACGTCGCCGTGCATGTCGAGCCGGTCCCGGCCAACATCGCCGCCGACCGGCTCCGCCGACAGCTGGCCCGTCTCGAATCCGGCCGGCGGGCCGACGCCGCCAAAGGACGCCTAGGCGATCCCGATGTCGAGGTGGCCGCCGAAGACGCCCGCGACCTCGCTGCCGGCCTGGCCCGGGGCGAGCAGAAGCTGTTCCGAGTTGGCCTCTACCTGACCGTGCATGCTCGTAGCGAGAAGGCACTCGATGCCGAGTGCGCCCGGGTCCGGGCCGTGTGCTCCTCGATGCTGCTCGACGCCCAGCCGGCCACGTGGCGCACCCTGCAGGGCTGGACCTCCACCCTGCCCGTCGGGGTCGACGCCCTCGGCCAGCGGCGCAGCTTCGATACCGAAGCCCTCGCCGCCAGCTTCCCGTTCGCCTCGGCCGAACTGTCCGCCACCCAGGGCGTCCTCTACGGCACCACCACCAACGGCTCCGGGCTGGTGCTGTGGGACCGCTTCGCCCAGGACAACCACAACTCGGTCATCTTGGCCCGCTCCGGAGCCGGCAAGTCCTACCTGGCCAAGCTCGAAGTGCTGCGCAGTCTGTACGCCGGGATCGAGATCGCGGTGGTCGACCCCGAAGACGAGTATCGCCGCCTGGCCGAGACCGTCGGCGGCGCCTACGTCCACCTCGGCGCCCCCAGTGTCCGGGTCAACCCCTTCGACCTCTCGCCCGGACCCCGATCCTCCGAAGCAGACGCGCTCACCCGCCGAGCGCTGTTCGTTCACACCCTCGTGGCCGTGCTCCTTCGAGAGAGGCCGGACCCCGCAGCTACCGCCGCGCTGGACCGGGTGATCGTCGCCGCCTACGAGTCGGTCGGCATCACGTCCGACCCTCGCAGCCACACCCGCCCTGCGCCACTGCTCCGGGACCTGGCCACCGCGCTCGACGCCGATGGCGACACCGCGGCGCGGACACTCGCCGCCCGGCTCGCCCCCTTCGTGACCGGCACCCACCGGGGCCTGTTCGACGGGCCGACCACCACCCGCCCCGACGGCCACCTGATCGTGTTCTCGCTGCGCGACCTGCCGCGCGAGCTCAAGGCGGCCGGGACGCTGCTCACCCTCGACGCCGTCTGGCGCCGAGTGTCCGACCCAGCGAACCGCAAGCGACGGCTGGTCG
>JBOGGF010000435.1:0-2433 GCA_050743965.1 Acidimicrobiales bacterium | reverse complement strand
GGCGACGTCGCCGACGACGGCGTCCACCGGGCGCTCGAGCGGGTCGCCGAAGCCGGCGCCACACGGGGTGAGCAGCTCGAGGACGTCGCCCGGGCCGACTTCGAGGACGTCGATCTTCCCGAGCTCGCGCACCGGCCCATCGGCCGTGCGCAGGATCGCCCTGCCGCACGAGCCCGGTTGCCCGCCCGACCGTCCCCACGGCTGGAAGCGAGTCCGCTCCATTCCGCGGCACGTGAGCGTCGCGCGCGGCGCCAGCACCCGAACGGCGAACGAGAGGCCGAGCCCGCCCCGGACCCTGCCGGGGCCCCCGCCACCCTCTCGCAGGTGGTACTGCTCGACCAGCACGGGGACGTCGCTCTCGAGGACCTCGGTGGGGATGTTGCGGTAGAAGCCGGCCACGAAGTCGACCCCGTCGATGCCGTCCCCGGCGGGCCCGCCGCCGGAGCCACCGATGAGCGGCTGGAGGATGCTCACGCGCGTGGCGCCGGTGTCGAACTCGGGTGCGGCGACGAGCATGACCGCTCCCTGGCCGCCCCCGCAGGCGGGGATCTCGTCGGGCACCGCCTGGGAGAGGGCGCCCATGATGACATCGGGCACACGGAACATCGTTGCTTGCCGGGCGCCGACCGGCGCCCGGGGCTCCGGGTTGAGCAGGCTGCCCCGGGGCACCACCACCTCGACGGGCCGCATCATGCCCGAGTTGTAGGTGATGTCGGGCAACTTGGCGCGGAAGTAATTGACGAGGCACGGGACCAGCATGTTGTGACCGGCCTTGCCATGGGTGACCAGGTTGAGGGCGAGCGGCACCTGTGGGTCGGTGCGCGAGAAGTCGAGGACCATGTCGCTGCCCTCGACCACGAGGTCCAGGGCGATCCGGATGGGGGCTCGAGGTCCGACGAAGTCCGCCTCGAGATAGTCGGCGAACGAGTAGGTCCCGTCGGGGATCTCGTCGATGATCGTGCGGGCCTGGCGCTCCGAGTAGGCGAGCACGCCGTCGATACCCTCGGTCATCGTCTCGGTCCCGTACCGGGAGATGAGCTCGCTCATGCGCCGCCGGCTGAGCTCGAGGGCGGAGATCTCGGCGCGGAAGTCGCCCCAGTTGAGGTTGGGCACCCTGGTGTTGGCACGCAGGATGGCAGCGAGCTCGGCGTTGAGCGCGCCACCGGCGACGAGCTTGCTCGGCGGGAGGATGAAGCCTTCCTGGAACATGTCGGTCGCGACCGGGCTCACGCTGCCGGGGACCAGCCCGCCGATGTCGGTGGCGTGGATGAAGCAGAAGGCGAAGCACAGCGGCCCGTCGTGACCGGGGGCGAAGATGGGCGTCCACATGAAGAAGTCGGGCAGGTGCGTCACCATCGCGCCGGAGGTCTCCGGGTCGTTCGTGACGCAGATGTCGCCTTCCGCGTAGCTGTCGATCGCCTCGATGGCCGTCGACATGGGGGTACCGATCGTGATGAAGATCCCCATGTCGTCGGGGGTCATGAATACCTCCCCGCCGGGGCTCACGAGGTAGGCGCCGAAGTCCGACGTCTCCTTGACGAAGACCGTGTGGCCGGCATTGCGGATGGTCTATCCCAGCTCGCGGACCACGCCCATGAACTGGTTGCGCAGGACCTCGACCATCACGCCCTGGGCCGGCCGGGCAGCGACGTCAGTCATCGACGAACCTCCCGATGAGATTGCCCACCCCGTCCGTCTCGACCACGGCTCCCGGCGGGACGAAGGTCGTCGTGTCGTACTGGGTGATCACCGCCGGGCCCTCCAGCCGATCGCCCGGGTCGAGGGAGGACCGCTCGACGACGATCGCCGTCTGGGCGGTCCCGCCCGAGTGCACCATCCGGCGGTCCGTCCCACCGCGCACGTCGCCGCCGGCGACGTGGCGGAGCGACGGCTTTGCGGTCGGGGCGAGGAGCTGGGCGCGGACGTTCACGACCTCTACCGCGCCGTCGGGGTCGGCGTACCCGTACACGCGCTGGTGGGTGGCGGCGAACGCCTCGACCGCCCGGGCGCACACGCCCTCGTCCAGATCGGAGGAGAGGGGGACTGCCAGCTCGTAGCTCTGGCCGGCGTAGCGCATGTCGGCGCCGAAGGAGACCGTGGCCGACGCGGCATGCTCGCTCTCGGCCCACTCGGTCGCCTGGCGGTGGAGACCCTGCAGCACCCCCGCCAGCTCCGCGTCCCCCATCGTCTCGAGGTCGGCGTAGACGGTGGCGACGAAGTCAGCCCGCAGGTCGGCGAGGAGGCACCCGAGCGCGCAGAACGTCCCCGGCGACGGTGGGATGATCACCGATCCGAAACCGACCTCGCGGGCGACGCGGAAGGCATGGGTCGGGCCCGCCCCGCCGTAGGCGAGGAGCGCCAGGCCCCGCGGGTCGACGCCCCGCTGGGCGAGGAAAGGCAGGATCCGGGCGTACATGTTGGCCGTCGCCACCT
>JBOGGF010000434.1:0-3366 GCA_050743965.1 Acidimicrobiales bacterium | reverse complement strand
CAGCGGCGTCTCCCACGTCGCCATCCTAGCTGACCGGCCGATTTATTGATGGTATTTCGCTACACGGCACCGCCCCAGAATGACCAGGTCAGAGCATGATTCCTCAGTCAACTTCCGGAGGTCTGAGTCTGGGCACGTCCGGACCTCACCCGAGCTACTCGAACCTCTTGGGGAGACCTGATTGGTTGCCTTCGTCATGTCGTTGTGCCGGGCATTGGTGAGTGTGAAGACGGCCTCATGGGGTTGGCGCGGGTTCGACCACCCGGCCCTCACATCGCACGCCCGGAATCACCTGTCCGTGGTGCGTCGACTGATGGCAGAGCCCAGATGCGCGTACGGTCCGCACTGTCGATTTGGCCCTTAACGGGCGCGGGTTGGGACGACTACGTGGAGCTTCTCGGCACTCGGCCGGCCCCGCCCCCTTAAGACCTATGCTCGAAGGCGGCCGGACGCGGACGCGGGCGGATTCCAACCCACACGTCACTCACGTGCGAGGGCGCTCGCCCGATCGGGGTAGCCGCGAATCTCTACCACTTGCGCGTCCTGCACTTTGAAGACTTGGTACAGCCGTTGTGGCCGGGCCGGTCGCGCACCTTCGGCTTGGCGGGCCACGCTGAGCCCGAGCACGACGACGCCGCGGTCGACCTCCACGCTTTCGACGCTTGCATGAGTCCCGTCCGCGAGAAGTCCGCGGTACCAGTCGAGGACCTCCGCGCTCGAGTTGCACAATCCGGTCCACCGGACCTGGGGGTGGAGGAGCGATCCGAGCAGCTCGAGGTCGAGGTCGCGGTAGGCGGCCTCCAGATGGCACGCGACATCGGCCATCACCCCGGTACCGAACGAGCGCGGCGCGTCGTCGGCGTCGTCGCCACCGGGTTCGGACTCTGACCGATCGTCGGGGGTGATGCCATAGCCGCGGAGGAGGGAACTGACCTCCTCGCTGGGCGGCTTGCCCGAGATCCATGCCCCCTCCTTTGAGGCGCCGGCGTCGACGAGCAGCCGTACCGTCTCGATCCAGTTGCCCGGCTGGCTGGCCTGCTCGCCACTGCCCACGGTGGCATAGGCCAGGGGCGTGCCGTCGAAGTTGGCGTCGCGGGAGTCGAGTTCTGCTCCTGCGTCGATCAGCAGTCGGACGACCTCGGCGTTCCCGCCGTAGGCAGCCGTGTGCAGCGGCTGCTCGCCCAACCCGTTGCGGGCGTGGGGTGAGAACCCCAGGTCGAGCATGAGTGCGACGGCCTCAGGCGGGCCAGAGCCGGCGGCATCGACGACCGCAGCCCGGTCGTCGTCGGTCAGCTGGTCGCGCAGGTCGGGCCGCTTACCCAGGAGCTGCTCGCCTGCCGACCGGTCTGCCCGCAGGCAGGCGCCAATGAAGCGGTCAATGTCGGTGCTGTCGTCAGACGCGCCCTGCTCCAGCAACCGGGATGCCGCGTCGCGGTTGCCGGCGCGCACTGCGCAACGGAGCGCCGATACTCCGTCGGGGTCTCGTGATTCGGGATCAGCCCCGGCTATCAAGAGTGCACCCACGGTTTCGGACGACGCGGTGGCGGCCGCATCGGGGAGAACCGACGCGGCCAGATCACGAATTGGTTCGCCGTGGCCCGCGCCAGCGTTCAGCAGACGGGTGACGCCGACCGCGTCGTCGTTGTGGACGGCAACCTCGAGGGCCCAGGTGCCGGACACGATGGCCCCATGGGAAAGGAGCAAGTCCAGACAGGCGTGGTCGCGATGTCCGGCGGCGTGATAGAGCGACTCCCCGTCGTTGGGTTGAGCGCCCCGTTCGAGAAGTAACCCGGTGAGGACCGGATTATTGACGACCACCGAGCTGTGCAAGGCGGAACGGTAGCCGTGGTGAGGACGCGCCGCGTTGTTCGTGTTCGGACTGGCGCCGGTATCAAGGAGCAGCCGGGCCACCGCGGCTATGCCGGGTTCTCGGGCAGGGTCGATCTGGTGCCAGCGGGAGTAGCAGGCGTACAGAAGCGGCGGCCAGCCCCGAGCCTCGTCGATGGCCACCGCCAGTGACGGGTCAGCGACCAGCATCTCGCTGACCGCCAGGACGTCGCCGAGCACGGCAGCCGTGTAGATGCTGTGGTCGGCGATGCTCGGATGAGCTTGGAGGATCGAGACTGCCTCCCGCCAACCTTGCTCGATTGAGGCCAACACGAATGCGTCCGCCAACCCCTCGGGTGTGCTGGCGCGGGCATCGACCGCGGCCTTGAGCCTCGGCCAGCTGGCAAAGCCGAGCTCCCGGGCGATGACCAACTGCGCTGCCGCCAAGGTCACCTCACCTTGTGTGACAGCCCGGTGGTGGCGGGAGAAGCGATCGAGGGCGCCAGCATCCCCACTGCGGGCGGCGTCGCGTAGTTCCTTGGCCTGGCGACGCAGCTGGTCGAGGTTCGGGTGCTCGGGAAGCGAAGTGGACATGGCGCCTCCCTCCTACGCATGCGGTCCGCTGCTCAGGCCGAGGAAGTGGCCACAGCCGTCAGGATTGGCACTCGGAGGTGGACTCAGTCCTGCCCGCGGACCCGGCGGCGCCCTCCCAGCGCCACCACCATGCTAGCCCTCACGTCTCAGGACCTTCACCGCCGGAGCCGGCGGGGGTATCCTTGCCCCATGCGTTTCCTCTGAATCCGCTGAACCTGCGCCGCTCACCAGGTCCGCACCTCGGTAGCGCGCGCTCGGGCTCCTCCTGTTCGGGGGTCATCGACCCCCCGGACCGCCCACTTCAACCAACGACAGGAGGAACCGAATGCTCATCAGCGCCCAGATCGACCACTTCAGTACCTTCGGCTTCGTCACCCTCCCGGGCCTCCTCGGCGCCACCCGCGTCGAGGAACTGCGGGCCGAAGTCGACACCGCCATCCGCGACGCTTACGCCGCCACCTACGACCAGCGGGTCATCGACGGCATCAGCGGCCACTACCTACCCATGGCCTCCCGGCTCACGCCACTGAGCGCCGCGCTCGTCTGCGACGACCCAGTGCTGATCAACGCCGCCGAGCAAATCGTCGGCCAGGCGGTGCTGCCGTCGGTCCCTGAGGGGATCCTGTACTTCGGCGAAGCGGGCTGGCACAACGACGACGGCATCGGCGTGCAGGACGTCAAGTTCGCCACCTACTTCGACGCGCTCGATGCCACCAACGGCGCGCTTTGCTTCGTGCCGTGCTCGCACCACGCCGATGCAACGGCGTCCCTACGTGCCTACCAACACGCCCACTATCAAGACTTCCTCACCCGCAAGGTGCTCCAGCGTGGCGAGTTCGAGTCACGTGAGGACCTGGTGACCAAGATGCTGAGATTCATCGAGCACCACAGCGAGACGGCGAAGCCGTTCAAGTGGGTCTACGACGCCAAGGTGGCAGCATGAGT
>JBOGGF010000433.1:0-7686 GCA_050743965.1 Acidimicrobiales bacterium | reverse complement strand
GTCCTCGGCGGATGGGCACCCGGCCCGGTGGCCGCCGCCGACTTGGCGGCCCGGGGCGCGAGCTACCTGGTCGTCGGGTCGGACCTCCAAGCCCTGCAGGGCGGACTATCGGCGCTCGCGCCATCGGCGGCGCCGGCGGGGCCGGTACCCCGGCCGCCGGGTGGCCCGGATGGAGGGGTGGCACGGTGATCCGGCACCTGGTGGCGTTCCGCTTCCGTGAGGACGTCGACGACGCCGGCCGCCAGGCCCTGCTCGACGAGCTCGGCACCTTCCCGGCCGCCTTCCCGACCATGCGCCGGTGGGCGCTCGGGGCCAACATCTCGCGGCGCGACGACACGTTCACCCACGCCTTCACCGTGGAGTTCGCCACGGAGGCCGAGCTGGTCGCCTATCTCGACAGTGCCCAGCACGAGCGGTTCGTTCGCGAGCGGTTCCGGCCGCTCATCGCAGGGAGGGCCATCGTCAGCTTCTCTGCACCTGACGACGACACCTGACCGAGCTCGGCGGAGCTTGGCCCGAGCGCGGCGGGGCGGTACGGGACGGGCGCCTGCCGGTAGATTGAGTTCGTGACGCCCGCGGTCATCAACCCGGTGCGTGCCGTCATCTTCGACATGGACGGCTTGCTGGTCGACACCGTCCCGATCTGGCGCCAGGTCGGCAACGGCGCCTTCGCCGCCCTGGGGGTCGACATCGCGCCGCTGGCCAAGAGCGGTGCGGTGATGGGCCTCAGCGTGGTCGATGCCATGGCTGTCTTCCGCAATTACGCCGGCTGGCCGGCGTCGGAGCACCCCGACCTCGAGGAGCGGATCATCGCCGGGGTGGTGGACGCCATCCACCACCAGCTCGAGCTGAAGCCGGGGGCGGACCAAGCCCTCGACTTCTGCGACGCCGCCGGCCTCCTGATGGCGGTGGCATCCGGGTCGAGCACGCCGATCATCGAAGCGGTGCTCGACCGGTTCGACCTCGCCAAGCGCTTCACCGCCGTCTGCTCCGCTGCCGCCGAGCCGAGAGGCAAGCCGCATCCCGGGGTGTTCCTCTCGGCGGCGGCGGCGATGGGCGTGGCTCCGGAGGACTGCCTGGTGCTCGAGGACGCGGTCAGCGGTTGCATCGCCGGCAAGGCGGCGAGCATGCGCGTCATCGCCGTGCCCGACGGCCCCGCCGTGGGTGACCCCCGGCTGGCCATCGCCGATCTCGTGGTCGTCTCGCTCGAGGAGCTCACCGGCGAGCCCGCCCGGGCGGTCATGGGGCTCCGGCTCAACCCGCCGGATGCAGCCCGCTGACCTCGGACAGGACCTCGGCCGCGGTGGTGACGGTCTCCCGGAGGCCGTCGAGCATCGACCAGCCGGGGCGACGGACCGGCGCCAGCTTCAGGCTCACCGAGGAGAAGCCCAGCTCGGCCACCCGGCGGAACTGCGCCACGAGGTCGGCGCCGTCCCCGCAGAGCGAGAAGGCCTCGACCAGCTCGTCGTCGACCAGCTCGTAGAGCTCGGGAGGGTGGTAGGCCTCGGGGTCGAAGTACCAGCCCTTGGCCTCGGCGAGCGCCGCCTCGATGGCGTCGAACCGCTCGGGCTCGATCGCCAGGTCGTCGGGCCGGAGGGTGACGAGGAACTCGGCGGCGTCGCGCCGCATGGTGTCGTATGCGGCGGCCCGGTCGGCCGAGGCGCACAGGGTGAGGCGGGGGGCGATCTCCACCGACGCCGGGTCCCGCCCAGCGCGACGGGCGCCGGCCGCCACCCAGTCCCGGTAGTTGGCGGCGAACTTGGGCGACAGGTAGCGGGCACCGACCAGGGCCCGGTCGGCCAGCTCGCCGGCGAGCCCGGCCACCTGCGGCGAGCGGGTGCCGATGGCGATGGGGACCCTCCCTTCGGGCGCCATGCGCAGGGTGGCGTCGTCGAGCCGGAAGGCCGTCCCGTCGGCATGGACGGTCTCGCCGTCGAGCAGGGCGCGCACGAGCGTGGTCGCCTCCCGCAGCGTGGCCACCGGCCGCTCGTACTCGATGCCGACCGCCTCGAGGCCGGCGCCCACGCCGAAGCCGAGGAAGGCCCGGCCGCCGGACAGCTCGGCGACCGTCGCCACCGCGGCGGCCGTCGCCGCCGGGTGCCGCAGGTAGGGGTTGGCCACCATGGGCCCGATCTCGACGCGGGAGGTCGCCCGGGCGCACAGCGCCTGGACGACGTAGGTGTCCGGCCACAGGACGACGTCGGACACCCCGAGGCGGTCGAACCCGGCCTCCTCGACCAGGCTCGCCACCTCCACGCACGCCGCCGCCGGCATGCCGGGGCTGAACTCCGCCTCGAGGATCACCGATCGGGCGCTTCAAGGCGATGCTGGCGGTGCTCGTCCGCCGGGACCAGGACCACCGGGGCCTCCTCTCGCCGCTGCCCGCCCGGAGGCAGGTGTCTTGTAATCCAAGATGGTATCCCGTATTTCGCTTGACGCTCGGGAGCCCGGGCGGTACCGTGGCAGGGCGGGCCGCCGCGGACGGCACCCCGGTCGGCGACCGCGGGGAGCACGGCAGGGCGCCATCTCGACAGGGCTCGTCACAGCACGGCTGGCTTGGCGTGGCGTCCCGAGGGGGTCGACCCGCCAAGCCCTCGACGCGGGAGGATCACCCATGGCGCGAACGCTGACCGAGCCTCGCTGGACGCACGTGGCCCTGCCGGTCACCAATTTGGAGCGGTCGATCGAGTTCTACACGTCGGTCACTCCGCTCGTCGTGGTGGCCCGCAACGAGGACGAGAACGGGCGGGGCGCCTGGCTGTCCAACGACAAGCAGGTCCAGACGCCCTTCGTCCTCGTCATCTCCGAGTTCGTTCCCGAGATGGGGGCACGGTTCGGCATCGAGCCGGGCAAGCCGCACCCGACCCTGGCACCGTTCGCCCACATCGGGATCGAGCTGCCCAACAAGGAGGACGTCGACGCCGTGGCCGAGCGGGCCCGGGAGCTCGGCGTCCTCGAGTGGGAGCCGCGCCAGATGCCCGAGCACATCGGCTACATCTGCTCGTGCCTCGACCCCGACGGCAACGTCATCGAGTTCTCCTGGAACCAGAAGGTGTACACCAAGATCCAGGAACTGTGGGGCGGCGAGGGTTGAGCAGCCCGACCGACGCCGCCGAGGCGACCCGATGACCGTCACCCGCGAACCGCGAGAACAGGTCGGTCGCCAGACCCGGTTCATCCGGGAGAACTGGGATGCCGGCATCTTCCGCGTCCACCGTGACGCCTTCCGGAGCCAGGAGATCTTCGACCGCGAGCGCGACGCCGTCTGGGGGACCGGCTGGCTGTACCTGGGTCATGCCAGTGAGCTGCCGAAGCCAGGCGACTACAAGGTCCGCAAGGTCGGCGGCCGGCCGCTGATCTTCTTGCGGGACGTGCACGGCGCCGTCCGCGCCTTCTACAACTCGTGCCCCCACCGGGGTACCGCGGTCTGCCGCGAGGAGGAGGGCAATGCCCGCCACCTGCGCTGCTTCTACCACGCCTGGACCTTCGACACCGAAGGCCGGCTGGTGTCCCTGCCCTCGCCCGAGGCCTACCCCGGCGACGCCAGCTTCCGCGACCGGCTGGGGCTGCGCCCGGTGGCCCAGCTCGACACGTACCGGGATTTCGTCTTCGTGTCCTTCGACGAGCAGGCCCCGCTCCTCGCCGACCACCTGGGCCCGGCGGCCGACTTCATCGACCTCGTCGCCGACCAGTCGCCGGCGGGCATGAAGGTGCTGCCCGGTACCCAGCGCTACACGGCTCGGGCCAACTGGAAGCTGCTCGTCGAGAACGCCATGGACGGCTACCACTTCGCGCCGAGCCACATCACCTTCCTCGAGTACCTCAAGCGGACCGGCTTCACCACCTCCGACGAGGGCAGCTGGGTGCAGCTGTGCGGCCGGCACCTGGCATCGGTCCAGCCCAACCACGGCGGCCGGATCGGGCTGGCGTGGGAGCCACGCTTCGGCGAGGAGGAGCGCGACCGCATCGAGCGGAACCGGACCGAGATCTTCGGCCGCCTCGGCGAGGAGCGAGGGTCCTTCCTCACCGACGGGTTCAAGACGCTGTTCCTCTTCCCCAACCTGCTGCTCTTCGACATCGAGAGCGTGTCGATCCGGATGCTCGAGCCGGTGGCGCCCGGGCTCACCGAGGTGAGCGCCTGGGCACTGGCGCCGGCCGACGAGCCGCCCGAGGCGAGCAGCCTGCGGCTCAAGACCCTGGTGAGCTTCATCGGGCCCGGCGGTCTGGCCACCCCCGACGACCTCGAGGCTCAGGAGGCGATCCAGCGGGCGGTGGCCGCCACCGCCGGTGATGACCGCGAGGGCGTCGACTGGAACGACGTGTCGCGCGGCATGGACGACGAGCTGCACGGCAACGCATTGCGGGCGAACGACGAAGCCGGTGTCCGTCACTTCTGGCGCCAGTGGGACGAGGCCGTCTCGGGCCCACCTCCCGGGCTCGACGCCTGAGCGGCCCGGGTGACCGGCCGCTCTACCGACGGTGACGGCGCGCGCGCGGCGCTGTTCGACTTCTCCGGCCGGGTAGCGCTGGTGACCGGTGCCGGCCGGGGCATCGGTCGGTCCACGGCGCTGCTGCTGGCCGCCCACGGCTGCGCCGTGGCGGTCACCGACGTCGTCGGCGAGGCGGCCGACGGCACGGCGGAGGCGATCACCGCCGCCGGCGGGAGGGCCATGAGCGCGGCCGCCGACGTGTCTTCCGCCGGCGACGTGGCCCGGTCGGTGGCACGGACGGTGGGGGAGCTGTCGCGCATCGACTTTCTCGTCAACAACGCCGGCATCTCGCGGTACCGGCCGATCCTCGAGTGCAGCGAGGAGGACTGGGACGCGCACCTCGACGTCATGGCCAAGGGCACGTTCCTCATGACCAAGGCGGTGGCGCCCGTGATGCTGGCGCAGCAGTTCGGGCGGATCGTCAACCTGGGCTCTTACGTCGCCCAGCTCAACTGCGCGACGAAGTACTTCGGTCCCTACTGCGCCGCCAAGTTCGCCATCGTCGGCCTCACCCAGGTCGCGGCGCAGGAGCTGGCCCCGCACGTCACCGTCAACGCCGTCGGGCCCGGTGACGTGGCCACCGAGATGATGGAGCGGGAGTGGGAGCAAGAGGGAGCCCGGACGGGCGAGGACGCGGAGGCGGTGAAGGACCGTTACCGGCAGCGCCTCCTGCTCGGCGATCTCGAGGGCCCCGAGGACATCGCCGGGGTCATCGCCTTCCTGTGCTCTCCCCTGGCCGACCACGTCACCGGCTCGCATCTGGTGGCCGGCGGGGGCCTGCCCTTCACTGCCAGCGCCTGACCGGCCGGCACGAATCGCGGACCTGGCTGGCTAGGCGGTGTCGGCCTCCTCGGTCTCTTGCCCGTGCCCGTGCACCTCGGACAGCCGCTCGGCCGTCCGCCAGAGCGCCCGGGCCGCCGGTGAGCCGGCGCTCTCCGACAGCGTGGTCGTCGTCCCGACCAGCGCCATGACGGCGACCAGCTGCCCGTCGGCGAAGACCGGCGCCGCGATCGTGCGCACGCCGTGCAGCTCGGAGGCGTTGAGGGCGATGTGGCGCTCGCGGATCGACGTCAGCTCGGCCCGCAGCCGCGGCGAGCGGGCGAGCTCCTCGGCCATTCCGGGCACGCTGGAGTCGGGGAGGAAGGCGCAGAACACGCGCCCCTGGGCCGAACCGAAGAGGTCGAGGCGCGACCCCGAGCGCACGCTCACCCGGATCACCCGCTCGGTCCCGTCGTCGACCCGGACCACGACGGGCGCTTCCCCGTCCCACACGCTGAGGACCACCGTCTCGTTGACCTCGCGCACCAGCTCCTCCATGAGCGGCCCGGCGACGGTGATGATGGGCAGCCCGGCACGGGCGGCGGCGGCGAGCACCAGGACCTGCGGCCCGAGGGTGTACTCCCCGCAGGAAGGGTCGTAACGCAGGAGGTTGACCTGTCGTAGCGCCATGGCGTAGCGGTGCGCCGTTGCCTTGCTCATTCCGAGCCGGGCGGTCAGCTCGGACAGGGTGAGCCGAGGGCGGCTGACGGTGAAGAAGCTCAGGATGTGGGCGGCGCGCTCGACCGACTGGATCGACGCCGTCACGTCGCCACGCTTGGGGCGCAGCTGGCGGCGGGTGGCGGTGGCCGCGCCGGGACCCTCGCCCCCGGCTTCCCAACCCGGCGCCAGGGCCGCGACCCGCCCGCTCTTCTCCCCTTCGAGGTCTGCCACGTCGCAAGTCTGGCAGATCCGGCCGGACGAATTGCTGTTCCGTTGCGGGGGCCGGCTGGGCCGGCCGGCGCGCCGTCGGTGGCGGTACCACCGCTGCAGCCAGGCTCACGATGCGATACGGTGTACCGGTCCGCTAGACAAGGACAACGGGACGCACCGCCGCCCGACGCGGCGGGGACCAGGTGGGAGGTGGCGGCGGGTGGAGTACCGAACGCTGGGGCGGACCGGGATCCAGGTGAGCTCCCTTTGCCTCGGCACGATGATGTTCGGCAAGTGGGGCAACCCCGACGAGAAGGAGTGCGGGCGCATCGTCGACGTGGCGCTCGCCGCCGGCGTCAACTTCGTCGACACCGCCGACATGTACGACGACGGCGTGTCCGAGGAGATCCTCGGCGCCGCGCTCGTGGGCCGCCGCGACGACGTCGTCCTGGCCACCAAGTTCCACAACCCGATGGGTGTCGATCCGAACCACCGGGGCAACTCCCGCCGATGGGTGACGACCGCGGTCGAGGACAGCCTGCGCCGGCTCCAGACCGACTGGATCGACCTCTACCAGGTGCACCGGCCCGATCCGCACACCGACATCGACGAGACCCTCGGTGCGCTCAGCGACCTCGTGCACGCGGGCAAGGTGCGCGCCATCGGCACGTCCACCTTCCCGGCCGAGCTGCTCGTCGAGGGCGCCTACGTGGCCGAGCGCCGCGGGCGGGAGCGGTTCGCCACCGAGCAGCCGCCGTACTCGATCTTCGCCCGGGGGATCGAGCGCGACGTGCTGCCGACGGTCGAGCGGCTGGGCCTGGGGGTGCTGGTGTGGGCGCCGCTCAACGGCGGGTGGCTCAGCGGCAAGTACCGCAAGGGCGCCGCTGCGCCCGCCGGCTCCCGGGCGCTCCGACAGGCCGACCACTTCGACTGGGACACCCCCCAAGCAGCCCACAAGCTCGACGTGGTCGAGGGTTTGGTGCGCCTGGCCGACGAGGTCGGCAGCTCGCTGCCGCGCCTGGCGGTCGCATTCACCCTCGCCCACCGGGCCATCACCTCGGCCATCGTCGGGCCCCGCACCTCCGAGCAGCTCGAGAGCATGCTCGGGGCCGAAGCGGTACGGCTCGACGACGCCGCGCTGGACCGGATCGACGAGCTGGTGCCGCCCGGCACCAATCTCAACGAGGACAACGCCGGCTACGTGCCGCCGGCGCTGCTCGACGCCCGGCTCCGGCGCCGCTGACATGCGGGTCCGCGCCATCGAGCCGGTGCTCGTCACCTACCCGATCGCGCGCGAGCCCCTCTCCTACTGCTACGTGCGGGTGGAGGGCGACGACGGCCTGGTCGGCTACGGGGAAGCCTGCGACAGCTTCGGCTGCACCTACGCCGGCGTGGTCGCCAAGGTGGTCGAGGACGCCTTCGCCCCCCTGGTCGTCGGCCAAGAGTTGACGGCGGTGGAGCCGCTGACGGCCCGGATGCGCCTGTTCACCCGCCGCCGGCTCGGCGA
>JBOGGF010000432.1:0-3908 GCA_050743965.1 Acidimicrobiales bacterium | reverse complement strand
GCCAACTTCGACGAGGAGGTGTTCGACCTTCCGGACGAGGTGATCCTCGACCGGCCCAAGAACCGCCACCTCTCCTTCGGGATCGGCTTCCACCGCTGCGTCGGCGCCCACCTGGCCAAGGCCATGTTCCAGTCGATGATGCGCCAGGTGCTCGACCGCATGCCGGACTACCGGGTGCTGACCGGCGAGGTCGTGCGCTATGGCGACCACGGCAACCAGACGGGGCTGGACTCGGTCCCCGCCGTCTTCACGCCCGGCGCGCGGCTCGGGGTCGCTGCGGCCTGACTGCTGCGGAGGTGACCGACGCGCGACCGTCCTCGGTGGACTTGCCGCGTCCTTCGCCATCATCGCCTCGACGTTCCCGCTCCTCAACCGGATCGCGGGACCCGAGGTCGCCCGGAACGACTGAACGCGCAGGTGTCGTTGCGGCGCCGCGCGTCCGCCGCCGGCTGGGCCTCGGCGGTCGGGGCGCGGCGGCCCCCGCCGCTCCGGTAGGTGACCGACGCGGTCGGAAGGTTCAGAAGGTGAGGACCGGCTTGACGACGGTGCCGCTGACC
The DNA here is from genome assembly GCA_050743965.1 of Acidimicrobiales bacterium. Classification (GTDB taxonomy): domain Bacteria; phylum Actinomycetota; class Acidimicrobiia; order Acidimicrobiales; family RAAP-2; genus DAHUZJ01. The sequence continues at coordinate 3,351 of JBOGGF010000432.1, read as the reverse complement.
GACGCGGCGATGGCCTCGTTGATGTCCTCGAAGGGGAAGTACTCGATCAGCTCGTCCACCGGGAACCGCCCGGCGTGGTGCAGCCCTATCAGCTCGGGCAAGAAGAGATCGGGGACGCTGTCGCCGGCGATCACGCCAGTCACCGTGCGCCCGTTGAGGACGGTGCGCCAGTCGAGCACCACGTCGGTGCTGGCGCCAGCGCCGACGATGCCGCACGTTCCCCTCGTATTGAGCGCGGCCACGGCCCGGCGCACGACGTCGGCGACCCCCGTCGTGTCGATGGCGTAGTCGAGCCCGTCGGGAACCAGGCCGGCGAGGGCCTCGGCCATGTCGACCGTGCCGGCGTCGACCGTGTCGGTGGCGCCGAACCGGACGGCGGTGTCGAGCCGGCCGGCGGCGGTATCGACGGCCACGATGGGCCCGCAGCCGGCGAGGGCGGCGGCAGCGATGGCCGCCAACCCCACCGCGCCGGCCCCGCAGACGGCGATGCTCGAACCTGCCGGCGGCCGCAGCGTGTTGACCACCGCGCCGGCACCGGTCTGGAAGCCGCACCCGAAGGGCCCCAGGGGACGCAGGTCCCACGAGGGGTCGACCGGCACCACGCTGCGTTCCCCCACCAGGGCGTGGGTGGCGAAGCACGACTGACCGAGGAAGTGGGTGGCGATCGGCTCGCCGCCGGCGCGGGCGGCGGTCGTGCCGTCGGACCGGCGCCCGGTGAAGTTGAGCTCGATGAAGCGGTCGCAGTAGGCCACCTGTCCCAGGCGGCATCGCCGGCAGGTGCCGCAGGTGGCGAAGGTCGTGAGCACCTTGTCGCCCGGGGTCACCTTGGTGACCGACGACCCCACGGCGGCCACCGTCCCCGCTCCCTCGTGGCCGAGGATGGCGGGCGGCGGGGTGTCGTGCAAGGCGTGCGTGTCGGTGCGGCAGACCCCCACGCTCTCCATCCGGACGAGCACCTCGAACGGGCGGGGTGTGTCGAGCTCGATCTCCTCGAGGGCGAGCGGCTTGCCCGCTTCCCGGAGGACCGCCGCCCGGGCGAGGTTCGTCATCGGGCGCCGGCCGTGATCGGGTCGTGGCGGCAGCCGTGGCGGCAGTCGACGCGGCGCGTCAAGGGAGGCTCGCAATGCATGACGTCATCTTGACGGGCGGGACGGAGGCGGTCAACATGCTCCCATGACCGTGGTGCCGCAGCTGTCGACCGAGGGTATCTACATCGGGGGAGCGTGGCGCCCTGCCCAGGGTGGCGCTACCTTCGCCGTGCTCGACCCGGCGACGCGCGAGCCGATGGCCGAGGTCGCCCGGGGCGGGGCACCGGACGTGGACGCCGCCGTCGCCGCTGCCCGCGAGGCCTTCGACCCCTGGTCGCGCCGGTCGCCCACCGAACGCGGCGACATCCTCCGGCGCTGGGCGGCGCTGATCCGGGAGCACGCCGAGGAACTGGCGGCGATCGAGGCGCGGGATGTCGGCAAGCCGCTGTCGGCCGGCCGGCTCAACATCCTCGTCGCCACCGGCAACCTCGACTACGCGGCAGGGCTCGCCGACAAGGTCATGGGAGCCACCTTGCCGTCGCGCTCGCCCGACCACGCCGGCTTCACGTGGCGGGAGCCGTGGGGCGTCTGTGCCGGCGTGCTGGCGTGGAACGTCCCCGCGATCATGTTCTGCTCGGGCGTCGCCCCAGCCGTCGCCGTGGGTAACACCATCGTGGTGAAGCCGTCGGAGATGGCGCCGCTCGTGACTCTGGCCATCTCCCGCCTGGCCACCGAGGCCGGCCTGCCGCCCGGCGTGCTCAACGTCGTCCCCGGCCTCGGGCCGGAGGCCGGGGTGGCCCTGACGTCGCATCCCGGGGTCGACCACGTCTCCTTCGTCGGCTCGGCTGCCACCGGACGGTCGGTGATGAAGGCGGCGGCGGAGAACCTGGTCCCGGTCCGCCTCGAGCTCGGCGGCAAGTCGCCCAACGTCGTCTTCGCCGACGCCGACCTCGACCTCGCGGTCCCGCTGATCGTCGACTCGATCACCGAGAACGCCGGCCAGAACTGCTATGCCGGGTCCCGCCTCCTGGTGGAGGCTCCCATCTACGACGAGGTGGTCGAGCGGGTGGCCGACCGGATGGCGGCTCTCCGCCTGGGCCCGTGGCACGAGGACCTCGACATGGGACCGCTCGTCACCCAGGCGCAGTACGACCGGGTGCTCGGGTACATCGAGGGGGCGAAGGCGGAGGGCGCCCGCCCGGTGACCGGGGCTGCCTCGGCCCCGGACGCCGGCCCTGGCTGGTACGTGAAGCCGACGCTGTTCGACAAGGTCGACACCTCGATGCGGCTGGCCCGGGAAGAGGTGTTCGGGCCGGTGCTCGCCGCCCAGCCGTTCTCGGGCCTGCGCGAGGCCCTGCAGCTGGTGGACGCGGTCGAATACGGGCTGCTCGTCAGCGTGTGGACCAACGACCTCTCCCGGGCCCTCCAGGTGGCCCGCGACGTCCGGTCCGGGCAGGTGTCGATCAACGAGTTCGCCAACTCCAACATCCTCGGGCTCCCGTTCAACGTGGCCAAGCGGAGCGGCTTCAACCACGGCGGGGGCTACAGCGTGGTCAACGAGCTCACGCACGAGAAGGCCGTGACCATCCAGCTCGACCCTCGGTGAGCCGGTGAGCCGGTGACCGGAGCGGGGGCGGGGCGCGGGGGCTTGAGCCCGATCGTGCCCGACGCAGCACCCTCGGGAAGGTCGTTCGGGGCGTGCGTCCGTCGCGGCGAGCGCGTCGTGGGCACCTTCGTCAAGCTGCCGGCGCTCGAGTCGGTGGACCTCGCCGCCCGGTGCGGCTTCGACTTCCTCGTCGTCGACGCCGAGCACAGTCAGCTGGCCGACGCCGACGTGGCGCGCCTCGTCCGGCACGCCACCGCCCTCGGACTGCCGGCGGTGGTGCGGGTGCCCTCGGGCGACGCTGGGCAGGTCAACCGGCTGCTTGAGGCGGGGGCGGTGGGGATCCAGCTCTCGACCGTGCGCCGGGTGGCCCAGGCTGTCGCCCTCCGGTCGGCGACGCGGTACCCGCCGGAAGGATCGAGGAGCGTGAGCGCGGCGCAGCCGGCCGCCGGCTACGGCCGCCGGCCGTTGGCCGAGTACCTCGCCGCGATGGCCGACGAGCCGCCGCTCGTGATCGGCCAGGTCGAGACGGCGACGACCGACGACCCGCTCGAGCAGCTGGCCGGCCCCCTCGACGCCGTCTTCCTCGGCACCACCGACCTGGCCGCCGACCTCGGGGTGCCCGGCGAGGGCGCGCACCCGGCGGTCGTCGCCCGCATCGAGGAGATCGCCGCCGCCGCCCGGGCGACGGGGACGGTCCTCGGCGGATGGGCACCCGGC
>JBOGGF010000431.1:0-4543 GCA_050743965.1 Acidimicrobiales bacterium | reverse complement strand
GGCGACGTCTGGCCGCTCAACGTCGGCCAGGTGTACACGACGCTCCAGCGGCTCGAGCGGGACGGGCTGGTCGAGTCGGACGACGCCGAAGTGGAAGGCCCACAACGCGGTTACCGCATCACCCCCGCCGGCACGGCTGAGCTCCAGGCCTGGTTCGCGACGCCGCCCGACCTGACCTCACCGCCCCGGGACGAAGTCGTCATCAAGGTGCTCGTGGCGGTGAGCCTCCCCGACGTCGACATCGACGCCCTCCTCCAGACGCATCGGCGGTACCTCGTGGAGCTGATGCAGCAGTGGACCCGGCTCAAGGAGGACGAGGCGGAGTTCGACCTGGGCCTCGCACTGGTGGTCGACGCCGAGCTGTTGCGCCTCGACTCGGTCGTCCGGTGGCTCGACGCAGCTGCCGGGCGCATCCGGCGGGCCGCTCTCGAACCGACCGCGCCCCAGCCGGGTGCGCCCCTCATCAGACGGAGATTGGCGGTGCGCAAATGAGCTTCCTCGAGCTGCACGACGTGACCAAGGTCTACGGCGACGGATCGAACCAGGTCGTCGCCCTCGAAGGGATCGACCTCCAGGTCGAGCGAGGCTCGCTCGTGGCGGTGATGGGCCCGAGCGGCTCGGGAAAGTCGACGCTGCTCACCATCGCCGGCAGTCTCGAGGAGCCCACCACCGGCGAGGTGCTCGTCGACGGACGGGCGCTATCGGGCTTCTCGCGCAACGAGAAGGCGCGCCTTCGCCGACGCACCATCGGCTACGTCTTCCAGGACTACAACCTGCTCGCCGGGCTGACGGCAGCCGAGAATGTGTCGCTGCCGCTCGAGCTCGACGGCACCGGCGCCAGGGCGGCCCGATCGGCGGCGCTCGAGGTGCTGGAGGGTCTCGGTCTCGATGACCGAGCCGGCCACTACCCCGACGAGCTCTCCGGGGGGGAGCGCCAGCGGGTGGCCATCGCCCGGGCGGTGGTCGGCGAGCGTCACCTGGTGATGGCCGACGAGCCGTCCGGAGCCCTCGACTCGGCCAACGGCGAGTCGGTGATGCGGATGATCCTGGGCGCCTGCAAGCGCGGCGTCGCCGCCGTGGTGGTGACCCACGACGCCCAGCTGGCCTCGTGGGCCGACCGGGTGGTGTTCCTCCGGGACGGGCGCGTCACCGATGCCACGGTGCCGCCACCCACGCCCGAGCAGATCCTCGACCCGACGCTCCGGCCATGACGGCCACCCTCGAGCGGCCGGTGGCCACTCGCCGAGCCGGCGGCGGCGGGCGTCCGGCCCGCCAAGCCATGCTGCGGTGGGCCTGGCGCCTCTTTCGCAAGGAGTGGCGCCAGCAGCTCCTCATCCTCATCCTCATCGTGGTGGCGGTCGGCGCCACGGTGGTCGGCTCGGCCGTCGCCACCGACACGCCCCCTTCCAAGCAGGCCACATTCGGGACCGCCCACGACCTCGCCACCTACGGCGGCTCCGACGCCCACCTGACGACCCGGATCGCCGCGCTCCGCCAGCGCTTCGGATCGGTGGACGTCATCGAGAACCAGACACAGCGCGTGCCGGGATCGTCCAACACCTACCAGATCCGGGCAGAGGACCCCCACGCCCCGTACGGGAAGCCGCTGCTTTCGCTCGTGTCCGGCCGATACCCCACCGGCTCGAACCAGGTGGCGCTCACGGCGGCCCTGGCCGCCGACTTCGGCGTCACAGTCGGCGGCACGTGGCACGCGGGCGGCACCTCCCGGACGGTCGTCGGCATCGTGGAGAACCCCCAGAGCCTGCTCGACGAGTTCGCCCTGGTGGCGCCCGGGCAGGTGGCGACCCCGACCAAGGTAACCGTGCTCTTCGACGCACACGGGATCGCGCCTACACGGATCGGGCCCACCGTCCTCTCCGTCACGCAGACCGCGCCCACAGGGACGTTCAATCCCGAGACGATCGTCCTGGCCATCGCCACGGTCGGGATGCTGCTCATCGCCCTCGTCGGGGTGGGGGGCTTCACCGTGCTCGCCCAGCGCCGCCTGCGCGCCATCGGGATGGTCGAGTCGCTGGGGGCGACGGACGCCCACGTCCGCCTCGTGGTACGGGCCAACGGTGCCGTCGTCGGGGTGGTGGGCGCTGCCGTCGGGTTCCTCCTCGGCCTCGTCGTCTGGCTGGCCTACCGGCCGACCCTCGTGCAGGACGCCCATCACGTGATCGGCACCCTCGCCCTGCCGTGGCCGGTGATCGGCCCGGCCATGGCCCTCGCCGTGCTGGCCACCTACTTCGCCGCCTCGTGGCCGGCCCGGTCGATCGCACGGATCCCGGTGGTGGCGGCACTGGCGGGCCGTCCGGCCCCGCCGCGCCAGGTGCACCGCTCGGCCGTCCCTGGCCTGGCCGTGCTGGTGGCGGCGGCTGCGCTGTTCTCGGTGGCCGCGAGCGGCAAGAGCATCGGCATCCTGGCGCCGGCTTTCGTGGCCCTGATCGTCGCCATCGTGCTCCTGGCGCCATTCTGCCTGGCACTTTTGGGACGGATCGGATCGCGGTTCCCCGTCGCCGTCCGCCTGGCACTGCGGGACCTGGCCCGCTACCGGGCCCGGTCGGCGTCGGCCCTGGCCGCAATCAGTCTCGGGATCCTCATCGCCGTGGTGGTGGCGGCCATCGCCGCCGGTCGCTACGGCAACCCGCTCGACTACACCGGCGCCAACGTGGCCCCGAACCAGGTGGTCGTGCACCTCACGACAACAGGGACCGGGACCGGCGGAAACCGCCGGGTCCACATCGGTCCCGGCGGCAAGGGGGGGACGGCCACCGCGACAGCGTCCCGACCGACCCCGTCGGCGGCCGAGCTGGCGGCGACGGAGCGCTCGATCGTCGCCGCCCTGGGCGGTGGCACCTCCGTACGGCTCGAGCAGGTCGGTGCCAGCCTGCTCCACGCGGCAAGGGGTCGGAACTGGAACGGAACAATCTACGTCGGCACCCCGGCATTGCTGCGGGCGTTCGGGATCAAGTCCACACAGGTCGATCCGAGCGCCGAAATCTTGACGATGCGCCCGGGTCTGGCCACAGAGTCCAAGATGCAGCTGGTGCACAGCGGCTACTTCACCGGCCCGAAGGGCGGCCCGGGTCCGAACACAAGCACAACATTCGCCTGCCCTCTGGCGACCTGCCTGCCCAACCCGGTGATCCAGGAGGTGGGTGCCCTGCCGTCGGGGACCTCGGCGCCGAACACGATGATCACCGAGCACGCCGTGCGGACCCTGCACCTGCCGGTCAACCAGGCAGGGTGGTTCGTTCAGACCGCCCAGCCGCCGTCGGCCAGCCAGATCGCCAACGCCCGTTCCCTCGCCGCCACATCGAACCTGTCGATCGAGACCAAGTCGAGCGCGCCGTCCTCCTCGGAGGTCGTCAACTTCGCCACCGTCTTCGGGATCGTCCTCGCCCTCGGGGTCCTCGCCATGAGCGTGGGCCTCATCCGGAGCGAGACGGCGAAGGACCTGCGCACTCTGGCCGCCGCCGGGGCGAGCAGCTTCGCCCGCCGGGCGATCACGGCCGCCACCGCCGGAGGACTGGCGCTCCTGGGCGCCGTGCTCGGCACGATCGGCGGCTACGTCGCCGTCGTCAGCTGGTTCAGCAGCACACATAACACAGGCATCTCGGCCCTTGGCTACGCGCCCGTCGCCAACCTGCTGGTCATCCTGATCGGGATGCCGCTGCTGGCCGTCGCCATCGGCTGGCTGCTGGCGGGACGCGAGCCGCCCGCCATCGCCCACCAGCCGATCGAGTAGCCGACCGACCACCCCGCCGCCCGCTCGGTTGTGGCTTCAGGGGGCCGGTGGCATGCTCTCGCCACCGTGGGTGCCCTGCCGATCGATCGAACGCGCTCGCCGTCGGTCCTGATCCTTTGCACCGGCAATGCCGCCCGCTCGGTGATGGTCGGCTACATGCTCGGCTACCTGTCCGAGGTCTCCGGTACCGACCTCCTCGTCGCCACTGCCGGGACCCACGTCGTCGAGGGCCAGCCGATGGGCCGCCGCACCCGAGCTGGTTTGGCGGCGATCGAAGAGCTGGCCGCGGCGCCGGTCAGCCGCCACCGCAGCCGGCAGGTGGCCGAGGCCGACCTCGAGCGGGCGACCCTCGTGGTCGCCATGGAAGCGGCACACGTCCGCTACGTCCGGCGATCCCATCCCGGCGCGGCGCCCCGCACGGTGACCCTGCGACGCTTGTGCCGGGAGCTCTCCCCGCCGCCCGGTTCGCTGGTCGACCGCGTCGCCGCGCTCGGGGCGGCCGAGGTGCAGCTCACCGACGACGAGGAAGTCGCCGATCCGGCGGGTCTGGAGGAGGACGCCTACGTCGCCTGCGCCCTCGAGCTCTGGGCACTCTGCCAGGCGCTGATCGCCCGACTGTGAGGATCTCGACGGTGAGGGATGTCGACGCCGTCGTTCAGTCGGCGTGCACCGAGCGGAGCCCGGCCCACGCCAGGTCGGCGAGGCGGCGCGCCAGCTGGGTCGCCTCGGCGGCCGGGTCGGCGACCCACCCCCCGGCGCCGGCCCGGGCGGCGATCCAGTGCCGGCTCGCCC
>JBOGGF010000430.1:0-2901 GCA_050743965.1 Acidimicrobiales bacterium | reverse complement strand
CCTCCCGCACCCGCGCCGGGGCGAGGGCGTTCTGGATCAGCTCGACCGGGTCGTCTGAGACGGGCACCACGTCCACCCGCTCGCCCCGCAACTCGTTGGTCACCATCCGGACGCGCGAGCCGCGCGCCCCGACACAGGCCCCGACGGGGTCGACATTGGGGTCGTTGGACCAGACGGCGATCTTGGTCCGGTGGCCTGGCTCCCGTGCCGCCGCCTTGATCTCGACCACCCCCGAGGAGATCTCGGGGACCTCCAGCTCGAAGAGGCGCTTGATCAGCCCCGGGTGCGTGCGGCTGACGACGATCTGAGGACCCTTGGTGGTCTTGCGGACCTCGACGATGTAGGCCTTGAGTCGGGTCCCGTGCTCGTAGCGCTCGTAGGAGACCTGCTCGGCCTGGGGCAGCAGCGCCTCCACCTTGCCCAGGTCGAGCAGGGTGTAGCGGTTGTCGGTCTGCTGGACGATCCCCGTGACGATGTCGCCCTCCCGGCCGGCGTACTCCTCGTACTTCATGTCCCGCTCGACCTCGCGGATCCGCTGGAGGATCACCTGCGTGGCCGTCTGGGCGGCGATGCGGCCGAAGTCGTCCGGCGTGTCGTCCCACTCGTTGACGACGTTGCCTTCCTCGTCCAGCTCCTGGCCGTACACACGGATCTCCCCCGACTCGGGGTCGATGGTGACGACTGCCTCCTCGGCAGCGTCGGGGCGACGCTTGTAAGCAGCCACCAGCGCGTTGGCCAGGGCGTCGAGTAGCGTCTCCACCGCGATCCCCTTGTCGCGGGCGATCTGGCCCAGCGCGTCGAGGAACTCGAAATTGGTCTTGCTCATGACGTCTTGACCCTCTCTCTGGCGCCCCACTCGAACACGGTGCGCGCCCGCTCGATCCGGTCGTGGCCGACCCGGCGGTGCCCTTCCGGCCCCTCGATGTCGATGCCGTCCCCGTCCGCCGCGGCCAGGCGGCCCTGCACGCGGCGCGGCTCGGGCTCGCCGGCCACCAGCCGGACGCTCACCGTCTCCCCCACCGCCCCGGCGAAGTGCGCCGGGATCCGCAGCTTGCGCTCCAGCCCCGGACTCGACACCTCGAGGGTGTAGCGCCCCGGCAGGGGGTCCAGCTCGTCCAGCGCCCCCGAGACGGCCTTGTTCGCCGCCGCCAGTGCTTCCAGGTCGATGCCGTCCGGACGGTCGACCGTGACCCGCACGAGCCCGGCCGACAGTTCCACGTCGAACACCTCCAGCCCGAGGGCGCGCACCACCGGCGACAGCACGTCGTGCAACTCGCTCGCCTGGCGCATCCTCGTTCCTTTCGACAAGGTCCCTTCACACGAGGAAAGCGTGGGCAGCGGCCCACGCTTTCGACAGGTCCTGCAATGAGACCGGACAGCGAGGCGAGTATACCGGTCAGTAGGCCCGGGCGACCACCGCCTCGAGCGAGCCGTCGGCGTCGTCGGCGCCGGCCAGGGAGCCGTCGGGTCGCTGGAGGCAGCGAACGGTCAGCGCCTGCGCCGCCAGTGCCTGCTCGCCTTCCGTCCCGACCTGCGACCACGGCAGGCGGGCGAAGCCCTCGGCGCCGGCCTCGCGGGCCTCGTCGAGGCTCCCAACCGCGGCCGTCCGTGCGTCTCGTGCGGCCTCGGCCTCCCCTCGCAGCTCGCCGGCCACGCTCGCCAGCGCTCCCGTTACGGCCGACGACGCCGCCCCGAGGTCCACCGACGACTTCTCCCGCCGGTGGCGGAGGACGAGGGTGACCTTCCCCTCCGCCAGGTCCCGGGGACCCACCTCGACCCGGATCGGGACGCCCTTCAGCTCCCAGTCGACGGTGCGCCGGCCGAAGCCGGTGTCGGTCCGGTCGTCGAGGCGGACCCGGTGACCCGCCCGACCCAGCTCGTCGGCGAGCGTGGCGGCGGCCCGGCGCACCCCCTCGTCGTCCCGCACGACCAACACCACCACCTCCACCGGCGCCAGAGCCGGTGGGAGGCGCAGGCCGTGGTCGTCGCCGTGGGCCATGACCAGCGCACCGATGAGGCGGGTCGAGACGCCCCACGACGTCTGCCACGGGTACTGCTGGGTGCCGGTCGTGTCGGAGAACTGGATCCCGAAGGCCCGGGCGAAATTCTGGCCGAGCTCGTGGCTGGTGCCCATCTGCAGGGCCTTGCCGTCGCCCATCATCCCCTCGCACGTCCACGTCCGGACGGCGCCGGCGAACCGCTCGCGCGCCGTCTTGTGGCCGAGCAGCACCGGGATCGCCGCCACGTCCACCATCGTCGACCGGTAGACGTCGATGAGGATCTCCAGGGCATAGGCGCGGGCCTCGGCCTCGGTGGCGTGCACCGTGTGCCCCTCCTGCCACAGGAACTCGGTGGTGCGGAGGAACAGGCGGGGTCGCAACTCCCAGCGGACCACGTTGGCCCACTGGTTGACCAGCATCGGCAGGTCGCGGTGGCTCTGCACCCACTTGGCGAAGTAGTGGTTGACGACCGTCTCGCTGGTGGGCCGGACGACGACCGGCTCCTCCAGCTGCTTCCCACCGCCGTGGGTCACCACCGCCAGCTCGGGGCTGAACCCCTCGACGTGCTCGGCCTCCATCCGGAGGAACGACTCGGGGATGAAGAGGGGGAAGTAGGCGTTCTCTGCGCCAGCCACCTTGATGCGGGCGTCGAGGGCGGCCTGGAGCCGCTCCCAGATGGCGTAGCCCCACGGCCGGATCACCATGGTGCCGCGCACCGGGCCGTTGTCGGCCAGCTCTGCCCGGGCCACCACCTCCTGGTACCAGCGGGGGAAGTCGACGGACCGGGGGGTGAGGCTGCCCTTCCCCGCCGAGTCGCTCATGGCCGGGCCGGTTACCGGCTCAGCAACGGGTGCAAGCCTGGGTGCGCCGGTGCCGTGCCCGCCTGGGTGCCCCCACCGGG
>JBOGGF010000429.1:0-1862 GCA_050743965.1 Acidimicrobiales bacterium | reverse complement strand
CTCGACGACGAGGCGGTCCGGGTGGTCGAAGGCGCGGCCGACGTGGCCACGGCGCTGCTGGACCGTCCCTTCGACCACATCTTCTTCACCGGGAGCCCCGCCGTCGGCAAGGTGGTCATGGCAGCCGCCGCCAAGCACCTGGCCTCCGTCACCCTGGAACTGGGCGGCAAGAGCCCGGCGCTGGTGGCCGCCGACGCCGACGTGGAAACCGCGGCGCGGCGGATCGCGTGGGGCAAGCTCCTCAACGCCGGGCAGACCTGCATCGCCCCCGACTACGTGCTGGCCGACCGGGCGGTGGCAGACCGCCTGGTCGAGGCCCTGCCGGCAGCGCTCGCCCGCATCGAGGGCACCTCCCCGGCGGCGACCCGGACCCGGATCGTCAACGACCGCCATCTCGACCGGCTCCGCCGCCTGCTGGAGAACACGGGCGGGGAGATCGTGACCGGCGGCGGCGTCGACATCGAGGAGCGGTGGATCGAGCCGACGGTGGTCCTCGACCCGGACCCCGGTGCCCCGATCATGCAGGAGGAGATCTTCGGGCCGCTACTACCCGTCCTCCGCGTGGACGGGGTCGAGGAGGCGATCCGCTTCGTGGATGGCCGCCCCAAGCCGCTCGCCCTCTACCTCTTCACCGGCTCACGGGAGGTCGAGCGTCAGGTCCTGGCGTCGACGAGCGCCGGCGGCGTCTGCATCAACCACGTGATGTACCAGTTCGTCGCGCCGACGCTGCCGTTCGGCGGGGTCGGCAATAGCGGCCTGGGCGCCTACCACGGGCGCCGCGGCTTCGACGAGCTGAGCCACCGCAAGCCGGTGGTGCGCCGGGGAACGCGCCTCGACCCACCGATCGCCTATCCCCCGTACGGCTGGTTGAAGGAGAAGGTGATCCGCCGGCTCATGTGACCGCCCCGGGCTCGGCGGTGCCGGCCACCGGGCCTCGGTATCCTCGGCCGGCAGGTGCCGGGCGGCAGCGGGAGGGAGGGGTCGATGGAGCTCGAAGGCAAGGTCGTCGTCGTCACCGGCGGCGCCAGCGGGATCGGTCGTGCCCTGTGCCGTCGCTTCGCCACCGCGGGGGTCGCCGGCCTCGCCGTCGCCGACGTGGACCCCGCCGGGTGCCGGGCGGTCGCGGCGGAGTTGGCGGGAGCCACCCCGGTCCTCGCCGTCCCGACGGATGTCGCCCGGGAAGGCCAGATCGTGGCACTGGTCGACCGGGTCGAGGTCGAGCTGGGACCGATCGACCTGTTCTGCTCCAACGCCGGGATCGCCGTCGGCGGCGGGGTGGAGGTGGACGACGGGCAGTGGGAGCGGATCTGGTCCGTCAACGTCATGGCGCACGTCTACGCCGCCCGCGCGCTCGTCCCCCGGATGGCGGCGCGCGGTGGTGGCTACCTGCTCAACACGGCATCCGCCGCCGGCCTCCTGACCAACCTGGGGGCCGCGCCGTACACGGTCACCAAGCACGCCGCCGTGGGCCTGGCCGAGTGGCTCTCGATCACCTACGCCGGCGCCGGCATCAAGGTGTCGTGTCTCTGCCCCCAGGGGGTGCGCACGCCGATGCTGCTCGGCGGCCTCGCCCAGGAGGACCCTGCCGGCAACGCCGTGGCCGCTGCCGGCGACCTGAAGGAGCCCGAAGAGGTGGCCGAGTCGGTCGTCCAGGCGTTGGCCGACGAGCGCTTCCTCGTACTGCCCCACCCCGAGGTCGCGGGGTACGTCCGCCACAAGGCCGATGACCCCGACCGGTGGCTGGCGACGATGCGCCGGCTGTGGAGCCGGCTCTCCGGGCCGGACGGCCCATAGCCCGGCTCGCCGGACGGGCCGTGCCGCCGCGCGGCCGATCCCGCCGTGTCGGCTCCGCCGCCGGCGCC
>JBOGGF010000428.1:0-1749 GCA_050743965.1 Acidimicrobiales bacterium | reverse complement strand
ACCGAGGCGACGGCCACCGGGCCGGCGGCCCCCCGGCCCGGCCCGGCGGGCTTCCATCGGGCGACCCCGGCCGCCGTGCGCGTCGCCGGCGGACGCTGGCAGGACGACCTGCGGGCGGTGCACATGGTGTGGCGGCGCGAGCTAATCCGCTTCCGCCGCAACCGGCTGCGCATCATCACGTCGCTGGTGCAGCCGGTGCTCTTCCTCTTCGTCCTCGGCACCGGGCTCTCTTCCCTGATCGGGCGGGGGGTCCCGGGCGGGGGCGGGGGCGAATTCCGCACCTTCATGTTCCCCGGCGTGGTGGCGATGACCGTGCTCTTCACCGCCATCTTCTCCTCGGTCTCGATCGTGTGGGACCGGGAGTTCGGCTTCCTCCGGGAGATGCTGGTGGCACCGGTCCGGCGGGGCGCGTTGGTGCTCGGCAAGTGCGCCGGCGGGGCGACCGTGGCCACGATCCAGGCCTTCATCATGGTGGCCCTGGCCGGGCTGGTGAACGTCCCCTACTCGCCGGTGCTCATCCTCACCCTCCTGGGCGAGATGCTGCTGGCGGCCGTCACCATCACGGCGCTCGGGACCGCCCTGGCGTCGCGCATGGCCCAGGTCGAGTCGTTCCAGGTGGTGATGCAGTTCGTCGTGCTGCCGCTCTTCTTCCTCTCGGGCGCCCTCTTCCCCCTGCGGAACCTGCCGGCGTGGCTGGCCGTGCTCACCAAGCTCGACCCGCTGGCCTACGTGGTCGACCCGATGCGCCGGGCCGTCTTCGCCCACATCCAAACCACCCCGTCGGTGGCGCACCTCTTCGGCGGGAGCATGACCTGGAACGGCTGGCCCGTCCCGATCGGGCTCGAGCTGGGTCTGACCGCCGCCTTCGGCGCCGCCCTCCTCACCGTCGCCATCTACGCCTTCGGCCGCACCGATTGACGGCACGATCCGCGCCGGGCCGGCCGAAGGGCCGGCTCGACGGGGCCCGTCAGCGGAACCGGCGGCGGGTGGCCTTCTTGAGCACTTCCTCATAGGACTCGAGACCCTCGCGCAAGAGGCGGCCCTCGGGCCCGGTGGCGATGCCCACCCGCTCGGGGACGACCCCCCATACCGCCACCTTCTCCCCCTCCCACCACGTCACCGTCTGCTCGAGGTCGTGGGTGCCGAGGCGGGCGGCGCACACCACCACGCCGTGTGGAATGCCCTCGGGGACCAACTCCAAGGTGGCGACCACCCGGCTGTACTCGACGCCGCCGGCCCGGGTCGGGATGACGATGGCGTCGGCCCGCCCGAGGGCGGCCCGCACGATCCGCTCGTCCCCTGGCGGGGTGTCGACGACGGCCAGGCCGTCGTGGCGCTCCATGGCCCGGACGACCGTGCGCTCGGACGGCGCCTCGACCAACTCCACGCCCTCCACCGGCCGGGACTCCAGCCACTCGGCCGAGGAGGCCTGGCGGTCGGCGTCGACCAGCAGCACGGGGTCGTAGCCCCGCTCGGCCGCGGCGGCGGCCAGGTAGACGGTCGTGGTGGTCTTGCCCACACCACCTTTGACGTTGCTGACGACGATGTTCATGTCCTCACGGGCTCCGGTCGTGCGTCCCCGGGAACGGGCCCTCCGGTCCGGTCACGGGAGTGCCGCTCCTGCACTGGGAGTGTTGCGCGGGCCCCCCGGAGTTGTCCAGGCGAGAAGCGTCACTGCCGTTTCGGCGCCCGCCCGCACGGGTACCACCGTCGTCGACAACAATTGCGATGGGAGGTGCAACATGATCC
>JBOGGF010000427.1:0-7767 GCA_050743965.1 Acidimicrobiales bacterium | reverse complement strand
GGCGTGCCCCTGGCCCGGCGTCTCGTGGCGGTCCTGGAGGAGGTGAGCCAGACCGAGGTGGCGGTCGGCTCCCTGGACGTCGCCTTCTACCGGGACGACATCGGACTTCGCCCGGTGCTGCCCGAGGCGGTGACCGACGTCAGCTTCGACCTGACCGGCCGGACCGTGGTCCTCGTCGACGACGTGCTGTTCACCGGCCGGACGGTGCGGGCCGCGCTGAATGCCCTCGGCGACTTCGGTCGGGCCCAGTCGGTCCAGCTGGCGGTGATGGTGGACCGCGGCCACCGGGAGCTGCCGATCCGCCCGGACTACGTCGGCAAGAATCTCCCGACCGCCCGCGAGGAGATGGTGGACGTGAGCGCCGACGGGGTCGCGATCGGGACGGTGCGGTGACACACCTGCTCTCCATCGCCGACCTCGGGCGCGACGGGATCGAGGAGGTCCTCCGGGTGGCGGAGGCCTTCGCCGAGGTCGAGCGCCGGCCGGTGCGCAAGGTCCCGACCCTGCGGGGGAAGGCCGTCGCCACCCTCTTCTTCGAGGAGTCCACCCGTACCCGGCTCTCCTTTGAGACGGCGGCCAAGCGGCTCTCGGCCGACGTGCTGTCGTTCGCCGCCGCCATCTCCTCGCTCAAGAAGGGCGAGTCGCTGCGCGACACCGTCGAGACGGTGGAGGCGATGGGCATCGACGCCCTGGTCGTCCGCCACTCGGCCGCCGGCGTGCCCCAGCAGGTCGCCCGGTGGGTCAAGCGGTCCAAGGTCGTCAACGCCGGCGACGGCTGGCACGAGCACCCGACCCAGGCGCTGCTCGACTGCTTCACCGTCCGCCAGGTCCTGGCCGAGCAGGGCGGCCGGACCTTCGAGGGCCTCGGGGTGCTGGTGGTGGGCGACATCCGCCACAGCCGGGTGGCCCGCTCCCAGGTGCTGGCCTACGACCTCCTCGGGGCGGAGGTCGCGCTGGCTGCGCCGGCGAGCCTGCTGCCCCCGTCGCTGGAGGGATGGCCGGTGCGGGTCGCCACCGACCTCGACGCCGCCCTGGCCAAGGCGGACGTGGTCTCGCTGTTGCGCCTCCAGGCCGAACGGGGGAGCGGGGCCTTCGTCCCCAGCCTGCGCGAGTACACGGCGTGCTGGGGGCTCACCGCCCGGCGGGCCGGCCTCCTCTCGCCGTCGGCCATCGTCACCCATCCGGGTCCGATGGTCCGGGGGGTCGAGATCGCCGGCGACGTGGCCGATCTTCCCCAGGCGGTGGTGACCCGCCAGGTCGCCAACGGCGTGGCCGTCCGGATGGCGGTCCTCTTCCTCCTCCTCGGCGCCGGCGGCACCGGCGTGGGTGACGGCGCCGGCGGCACCGGCGTGGGTGACAGCGCCGGCGGCACCGGCGTGGGTGACAGCGCCGGAAGGGTGGTGCCCGGTGACTGAGCTCGTCGTCCGGGGTGGCGAGGTGGTCGACGCCGGCGGCCGCCGCCGCGCCGACGTCCTGGTCGCCGACGCGGTCATCCGGGCCGTGGGGCCTGACCTCGAGGTGCCCTCGGGCGCCACCGTGCTCGACGCCGGCGGCTGCGTGGTGGCACCGGGCCTGGTGGACCTCCACGCCCACCTGCGCCAGCCGGGGCGGGAGGAGGCCGAGACGGTGGAGACCGGTGCCCGGGCCGCCGCCCTCGGGGGCTACACCGCGGTGGTGGCCATGCCCAACACCGAGCCGCCGCTCGACTCGGCCGGCGCAGTGCGGGAGGTCCTCGCCCTCGGCCGGGGGGCCGCCGTCGAGGTGTGCGTGGCCGGGGCCATCACCGTCGGGCGGGCGGGCGAGCGCCTCGCCCCGATGGCCGAGCTCGCCGCCCTCGGCGTGCACCTCTTCACCGACGACGGCAGCGGTGTACAGGACGGGGCCCTGATGCGCCGGGCCCTCGACTACGCCCGCGGCCTCGGGGTGACGCTGGCCCAGCACTGCGAGGACGAGAAGCTGGCCGACGGGGGGGCAATGCACGAGGGCGCGTGGTCGAGCCGGCTCGGGGTGCCCGGGATGCCGGCCGTGGCCGAGGAGGCCATGGTGGCCCGCGACGTGGCCCTCGCCCGGCTCACCGGCGCCCGGCTCCACTTCCTCCACCTCTCGACGGCGGGATCGGTCGACCTGGTGCGGCGGGCCAAGGCCGAGGGGCTGGCCGTCACGGCCGAAGCGGCGCCGCACCACCTCGTCCTCACCGACGCCGCCGTGGCCGGCTTCGACCCGGTGTTCCGGGTGAGCCCGCCCCTGCGGGGGGACGACGACGTCGCCGCGGTGCGCGCCGGGCTGGCCGACGGGACCATCGACGCCATCGCCACCGACCACGCCCCCCACGCGCCCGAGGCCAAGGACGTGCCGTTCGCCGAGGCACCGCCGGGCATGCTCGGCCTCGAGACGGCGCTCGCCGTCGCCCTGTCGGTGGCCCCGCTCGAGCGGGTGCTGGCCGTCATGAGCTGGCGGCCGGCGGCCATCGCCGGGCTCTCCGACCGCCACGGCGGCCCGGTGGTCGAGGGACGCCCCGCCAACCTGTGCGTCATCGACCCGGCCGCCACCTGGCAGGTGGACGCCGGGCGCCTGGCCAGCCGGAGCCGCAACACGCCGTACGACGGGTGGGAGCTGACCGGCAGGGTGCGCCACACGGTGCGGGCGGGGGAGCCCGTCGTGGTCGACGCCGAGGCGGCCCGGTGAGGGCACCGACGGCCGGCACGGGGCTGGGGTCCCACGCCACCGGGGAGCCCGGGGTCAGGGCCCCGGGAGGGCCGAGGAGAAGGGCCCTGCTGGTCCTCGCCGACGGCGAGGTGTTCGAGGGAGAGGCTGCCGGCTCGCCCGTGGCCGTGGCCACCGGCGAGCTGGTCTTCAACACCGCCTTGAGCGGCTACCAGGAAGTCCTCACCGACCCGTCCTACGCCGGCCAGGTCGTCGCCTTCACCTATCCCCACATCGGCAACTACGGCGTGAACGCCGAGGACGACGAGGCCCGCCGACCGTGGTGCCGGGGGATGGTGGTGCGCGACCTCACCGAGGAGCCGTCCAACTGGCGGGCGGCCGGCGGCCTGGAGCCGTTCCTCGCCCGCCACCGCGTCCCGGCGGTGACGGGGATCGACACCCGGCGCCTGACCCGGCACCTGCGCGACCGGGGGGCGATGCCGTGCGCCTTCGGCACGGCGGGGGAAGGCGAGCTGCGGGAGGCTGCCGCCGCGGCCGAGCCCACCGACGGCCACGACCTCGTGCGCGGGGTGACGACGGCGGCACCCTACGTCCGGGGCGACGGGCCCTTCCGGGTCGTCGCCTACGACTTCGGGGTGAAGGAGACCATGCTCCGCCAACTCGGCCGGTTGGCCACGGTCACCGTCGTGCCGGCGGCCACCCCCGCCGCCGACGTGCTGGCCCTGGAGCCCCAGGGGGTGTTCCTCTCCAACGGTCCGGGCGACCCGGCCGCCCTGCCCGTCCAGACGGCGGCGATCGCCGACCTGGTCGGCGCGGTTCCGGTCTTCGGCATCTGCCTGGGCCACCAGCTGCTGTGCGCGGCGCTGGGCGGGCGGACGTACAAGCTGTCCTTCGGGCACCACGGCAGCAATCATCCGGTCCAGCGGCTGTCGGACGGCCGGGTCGAGGTCACGAGCCAGAACCACAGCTACGCCGTGGCCGACGTCCCCCGCGCCGAGATCACCCACCGCAACCTGAACGACGGGGTGGTCGAGGGCGTGCGGGTGCCGGCGGCGGGGGCGTTCTCGGTGCAGTACCACCCCGAGGCCGGGCCGGGGCCGCACGACGCCCGGTACCTCTTCGACGAGTTCACCGCTGCCATGGAGCGGGGCGTGACGGGAGGGAACGGCTGATGCCGCGGCGTGACGACATCGAGTCGATCCTGGTGATCGGGTCCGGGCCCATCGTGATCGGCCAGGCGTGCGAATTCGACTACTCGGGGACCCAGGCGTGCCGGGTCCTGGCCCAGGAGGGCTACCGGGTCGTCCTGGCCAACTCCAATCCCGCCACGATCATGACCGACCCGGCGACGGCCGACCGCACCTACGTGGAGCCGCTCGACCCCGAGGTGCTGGAGGCGATCATCGAGCGGGAGCGGCCCGACGCCCTGCTGCCGACCCTCGGTGGCCAGACGGCGCTCAACCTCACCATGGAGCTCCTCGAGCGAGGCGCGCTCGTCGACGTGGAGGTCATCGGCGCCCGCCCCGAGGCCATCCGCACGGCCGAGGACCGCGACCTGTTCAAGACGGCCATGGAGGAGATCGGCCTCGCGGTGCCGCCTTCGGGCTTCGCCCACTCCCTCGACGAGGCCCTCGCCGTCGCCGACGGGGTCGGCTACCCGATCATGATCCGCCCGAGCTACATCCTCGGGGGGAAGGGCACCGGCATCGCCAGCGACCCGGCGGCGCTCACCCGCCTGGCGGCCGACGGGCTGGACGCCAGCCCGGTGGGGGAGATCCTGGTCGAGCGGTCGATCGCCGGTTGGAAGGAGTACGAGCTCGAGGTGATGCGCGACAGCGCCGACAACTGCGTCGTCGTCTGCTCGATCGAGAACCTCGACCCGATGGGCGTGCACACCGGCGACTCCATCACCGTGGCGCCGGCCCAGACGCTGACCGACGTCGAGTACCAGGACATGCGCGACGACGCCTTCGCCTGCCTGCGCCGGGTGGGGGTCGAGACTGGCGGGTCCAACGTGCAGTTCGCCGTCGACCCGGCCACCGGCCGGCGCCTGGTGATCGAGATGAACCCGCGGGTGTCGCGGTCATCGGCCCTGGCGTCCAAGGCCACCGGCTTCCCCATCGCCAAGATCGCCGCCCGCCTGGCCGTCGGCTACCGGCTCGACGAGGTCCGCAACGACATCACCCGCGCCACGCCGGCGAGCTTCGAGCCGACCATCGACTACGTGGTGACCAAGATCCCCCGGTGGGCCTTCGAGAAGCTGCCGGGCACCGAGCCCCGCCTCGGTACCCGGATGCAGTCGGTCGGCGAGGTGATGGCCATCGGCCGCACCTTCTGCGAGTCGCTGCAGAAGGCGGTGCGCTCGCTCGAGCAGGGCCGGTCCGGGCTCAACGCCGACCCGGGCGAGGCGGCGGTGGACGCCCTCGGCGACGACGAGCTGGCGGCACGCCTCGAGGTGGCCACCCCTGACCGCATCTTCGAGGTCGAGTCGGCCCTGCGGCGCGGCATGGGCGTGGCGGCGGTGCATGCCCGGACGGGGATCGACCCGTGGTACCTCCGGCAGATCGAGCGCATTGCCGCGGGCCGCCGCGAGATCGAAGCCCTCGGCGCGGCGGCGGGCGGCAGCCGGGCGGCGGCGGGCGGCAGCCTGGCGGCGATGGACCGGGCAGCCTGGCGGCGGGCCAAGCGCCTCGGCTTCTCCGACGCACAGCTGGCCCACCTGCTCGGTGCCGCCGAGGCGGCGGTCCGTGCCGCCCGCCTCTCGGCCGGGGTCGTCGCCACGTTCAAGACGGTCGATACCTGCGGGGCCGAGTTCGAGGCGTTCACCCCTTACCACTACGCCACCTACGAGGACGAGGACGAGATCGCGCCCTCCTCGCGCGACCGCGTCGTCATCCTCGGCTCGGGGCCCAACCGGATCGGGCAGGGGATCGAGTTCGACTACTGCTGCGTCCACGCCAGCATGGCCCTGCGGGCGGCCGGCTACGAGACGGTGATGGTCAACTGCAACCCCGAGACGGTCTCCACCGACTACGACACCTCCGACCGGCTGTACTTCGAGCCGCTCACGGCCGAGGACGTCGCCAACGTCCTCGAGGCGGAGCAGCGGGCCGGGGGGCGGCTCGCCGGCGTGGTGGTCTCGCTCGGGGGCCAGACGCCACTCAAGCTGGCCAACGACCTGCCGGCGGACCTGGTGCTCGGCACCAGCCCCGCTTCGATCGACCTGGCCGAGGACCGGCGCCGGTGGAACGAGCTGTGCGAGGAGCTGGGTGTCCTCCAGCCCCCCGGTGGCACGGCGGCCAGCGCCGAGGAGGCGGTGGTCGTGGCCCGGCGGACCGGGTACCCCGTCCTGGTCCGGCCGAGCTACGTCCTGGGGGGTCGGGCGATGTCGATCGTCTTCGACGACGCCGACCTCCGGCGGGCCATGGCCGAGCTGGCCGGCGGCCTGGCGCGGGAGGGCGGCGTGACGGCGGAGCGGCCGGTGCTCGTCGACCGCTTCCTCGAGGACGCCGTCGAGGTGGACGTCGACGCCGTGCGAGACCGAACGGGCGAGCTCGTCGTCTGCGGGGTGATGGAGCACGTGGAGCAGGCCGGCGTCCACTCGGGCGACTCGGCCTGCGCCCTCCCACCCCAGACGCTGACCCCCGGGGTGGTGGCGGTGCTCGACCGCCACACCCGGGCCCTGGCCGACGCGCTCGAGGTGGTGGGCCTCCTCAACGTCCAGTTCGCGGTGAAGGACGAGACGGTCTACGTCCTCGAGGCCAACCCACGGGCGTCTCGCACGGTGCCGTTCGTGGCCAAGGCGACCGGCGTGCCGGTGGCGATGGTGGCGGCTCGGGTGATGGTGGGGGCGACCCTGGCCCAGCTGCGGGAGGAGGGCCTGCTCCCGGCCGGGGCGATCGGCACGGTGCCGGCGCCCTGCCACGTGAGCGTGAAGGAGGCCGTCCTGCCCTTCGACCGGTTCCCGGGCGTCGACATCCTGCTCGGGCCCGAGATGCGCTCGACGGGCGAGGTCATGGGAGTCGACACGACCTTCGGCCTCGCCTTCGCCAAGAGCCAGGCGGCGGCGGGCACGGAGCTGCCGCGGTCGGGTGCGGTCTTCCTCTCCCTGGCCGACCGGGACAAACCGGCGGGGCTCGCCGTCGGCCGCCGCCTCGTCGACCTCGGCTTCTCCCTCGCGGCCACCCTGGGGACGGCCGGCTTCCTCCGGGACCGGGGTGTCCCGGTCGCCACCCTCGTGGCCAAGGTGGGCGAGGAGGGCGTGGCGGCGGACGCCGTCGAGCTCATCTCCTCGGGCAAGGTCCAGATGGTGGTCAACACGCCCCGGGGACGGGGATCCCAGTCCGACGGCGCCCACATCCGCGCCGCCGCCCTTGCCCACCACGTGCCGTGCATCACCACCCTGGCGGCGGCCCAGGCGGCGGCGGCCGGGATGGCCGACCGGGCTGCCCACCCCCTGGCCGTCCGCAGCCTGCAGGAATTGCACCCCGAGTGACGGCGAGGTGAGGGCGAGGTGAGGTCGGGCGGGGCGACAGTGACCACGGCCGTGGGTTCCGTCACCCTGCCGGCGCCGGTGATGACGGCGTCGGGGACGGCCGGTCACGGCACCGAGCTCGCCGCCTACGGCTCCCTGGCCGCGCTCGGGGCGGTGGTGGTGAAGTCCCTGGCGGCGAGCGCTTGGCCGGGCAATCCGGCGCCCCGGGTGCACCCGGGGCCGGGTGGCGGGATGGTCAACCACGTCGGCCTGCAGGGCCCCGGAATGGCGGCCTGGCGGGAGGAGGACCTGCCGCGCCTCGTGGCCAGTGGGGCCCGGGTCGTCGCCAGCATCTGGGGCCGCACCGTCGAGGAGTTCGGCCAGGCGGCGGCCCTTCTCGCCGGGTCGCCGGGCGTGGTGGCGGTGGAGGTCAACGTGAGCTGCCCGAACGTCGAGGACCGCTCGCGCATGTTCGCCCACTCGCCGACGGCCACGGCCGAGGCGGTGGCCGCGTCCGCCGCCGCCGGCGTCCCCCGGTGGGCCAAGCTCAGTCCGAACGCCGGCGACCTGTGCGAGATCGCCGGCGCAGCGCTCGGCGCCGGGGCCGAGGGGCTCACCCTCGTCAACAC
>JBOGGF010000426.1:0-8746 GCA_050743965.1 Acidimicrobiales bacterium | reverse complement strand
GTGCCGGCCGGCACACCGTGGGCGGCGGCGCCCGCCAGCACCTGGCGGCCCCGCTCGAGGTCGCCCGGCTCCACCGTCGGCCCCTCGGGGTGGGCCAACATGCCCGGCTCGCCGTTGCCGACCAGTGCCCGGACCACCGCCGCCGTGTCCCCGGGCCGCGGCCGCAGCGAGACTGCGGCGTGGAGGGTGAGGGCGCTCGGGGCCGGGCCCACCTCGACCAGCCCGGTCGTCCCCGCCACGGCCGCCTCGCGGAGGCGGAGGTAGAAGACGGGCAACTCCTCGCGCAGGTCGCCGGAGAGCAGCAGGACCGCCGGAGCGGCGCACGCCTCGTCGAAGGTGGCCGGTGGCAGCCCGAGCACCAGCTCGGCCGGCAGGCCGTCCCCCAACTGGGCGTCGACCGAGTCCGTGCCCACGACGGCCTTTGCCAGCTTGGCCCAGGCGTACGCCCCTTCGTTGGTCGTCCGAGCGCCGCCCACGAACGCCACCGCGCCGGGGCCGCCCGCGTTCCGGGCCGCCCGCAGGCCGTCGGCGGCGGCGCGCAGCGCCTCGCTCCACCCGACCGGCACGAGCTCGCCCGACTTGCGGACCATCGGCTCGACCACCCGGCCCCCGTGGGCTTCGCGGTCCTCGGACACCTCGCCCATGAACTGGCCCCGCACGACGGGCAGGGTCGCTGCCTGCGACGCCGTGGCCGGGGCCACGTCGACGGCCTGGTCGGCGAGGACGTCGGCGATCGGACCGGCGGCGACCTCGTCGCCGTTGACCGACTCGTACGCGAACCGGCCCTTGTCGCACAGCCAGCCCTGGTTCACCGGGTCGGCGTCCAGGCCGAGCAAGCGGGTCAGCCGGTTGGCCGACGACTGGACGGCCACCCGGCACCCTACGGCGCACGTGGTGCACGTCGACTCCACCTGGTCGAGGTCCCACGGGCGGGCGGTGAACCGGTACGGGGTGGCGGTCAGTGCGCCGACGGGGCAGATCTGCACGGTGTTGCCGCTGAAATAGGAGGAGAAGGGCTGGTCGGGGAAGGTAGCGACCTCGACCCGCTCACCCCGCCCGGCGAAGTCGATGAGGGCCTCCCCGGCCACCTCCTCTGCGAACCGGGTGCACCGGCCGCACTGGATGCACCGCTCCCGGTCGAGCAGAACCAGGTCGGAGAGGACGATCGGCTTCTCGAAGTGCCGCTTCTCCTCCACGAACCGGCTCTCGCCCGGGCCGTAGGCGAGGGTCTGGTCCTGGAGTGGGCACTCGCCGCCCTTGTCGCAGACCGGGCAGTCCAGCGGGTGGTTGACGAGAAGGAGCTCGAGCACGCCGTCCTGGGCCTTCTTGACCTTCTCCGAGGTGGTCACCACCTCCATCCCTTCGGCCACGTTGACGTAGCACGCCGGCTGCAAGGTGGCACCGCGAGGACCGCTCACCTCGACGAGACACATGCGGCACATGCCGACTGGCTTCATGCGCGGGTGGTAGCAGAAGCGGGGGATGTAGGTGCCCGCCCGCTCGGCCGCGCTGATGACGACCTCGCCCTTCCTGGCCGTCGCCGGGCGCCCGTCGAGGGTGAAGGCGACCGGTGTTGCCGGCTGCGGGGCGTCAGGCATAGGGGCACGCTCCTTCCTTCACGTGGAGCAGGAATTCGTCGCGGAACATCTCGATGGCCGAGCGGATGGAGGACGGGATCGACGGCCCGAGGACGCAGATCGTCGTCTGCTGCGGCGGCCACTGGAGCCCGGGAGAGATGTTGTCGCTGACGTCCAGCAGCAGGTCGAGGTCCTCCTCCCGTCCCTCGCCGTGCTCGATCCGCCGCATGACCCGCTCGAGCCAGCCGGAGCCCTCGCGGCATGGCGTGCACTGCCCGCACGACTCTCGGGCGAAGAACTTGGTGATCCTCCATGCCGCCCGCACCATGCAGGTCGTCGAGTCCATGATCGTGATCGCCCCCGAGCCGAGCATCGACCCGGCGCCGCCGACCTCGTCCTGTCCGAGGGGCAGGTCGAGCTGGTCGGGCCGGAACCACGGGGCCGAAACGCCGCCGGGGATGAGGGCCTTCACCTCGCGCCCGGCCCGCACGCCCCCGCCGTACACGGGCGCGTAGACCAGGTCCCGGAAGGTGGTCTTGACCATCTCCACCTCGTAGGTGCCCGGCCGGTTGACATGGCCCGACAGGGCGAAAAGCCGGGTGCCGGTGGACCGGCCCTCCCCGAGGGCGGCGAACGCCGCGCCGCCGTGGCGCACGATCCACGGGAGGTTGGACATCGTCTCGACGTTGTTGACCACCGTCGGCTGGCCGTAGAGGCCGATGGCCGCAGGGAAGTACGGGGGCTTGATGCGGGGGAACCCGCGCTTGCCCTCGAGCGACTCGAGGAGAGCGGTCTCCTCGCCACAGATGTACGCCCCTGCCCCCGGGTGCACGACGAGGTCGACCGAGAAGCCCGACCCGAAGATGTCCGAGCCGGCGGCGCCGTAGGCGTAGGCCTCGTTGAGGGCCTGCTGGACCCGCTCGAGGCCGAGGGCGAACTCGCCCCGCAGGTACACGAACACCCGCGTCACCTGGAGAGCGTAGGCGGCGATGAGCACGCCCTCGATCAGCTGGTGCGGGTCCCGCTCGATCAGCAGGTGGTCCTTGAAGGTGGCCGGCTCGCTCTCGTCCCCGTTGACGACCAGGTAGGTCACCGGGTCCTTGCGCAGCATCGACCACTTGCGCCCGGCCGGGAAGCCGGCGCCGCCTCGTCCGAGCAGGCTGGCCGCGTCGACCTCGGCCGCCACCGCCTCCGGCGTCATCGTAAGGGCCTTGCGGAGCCCCTCGTAGCCGCCGGTGGCGAGGGACCGCTCGATGGTGTGGGAGTCGGGGTGGTCGATCCGCGACGTGACGATGCGCGGTGCGTCCGTGACCGTCACGGGGAGCCTTCCTGGGCGGCGGCCGCCCGGGCCGCCTGGGCCTCGGCCATGGCCGCCCGCTCGTGCGCCACCTGGGCCGGCGCCGCCTGGAGGCCGGTGGTCCGCCGGACCCGCACGAGGGTGCCGTGGGGCGGGACCTCGTCGGACCGGGCGCCGGCGCGCAGGTCGGCGATCAGCTGGTCGAACGATCCGGGTGACTGGGCACCGACATAGCGGTGGTTGACGGTGACGCACGGCACCCGGTCGCAGTCGGCCAGGCACTCGGCCTCTTCGAGGGTGACAGCACCGTCGGCGGTCGTCCCCCCGGGCCGGATGCCGAGATGCTCTTCGGCGTGCTCGAGCAGCTCGGCGGCCCCGCCGAGCAGGCAGGCGATGTTGGTGCAGATCGACACGAGGTAGTTGCCCACCGGCTCGGTGTGGAGCATGTCGTAGAAGGTGGCCGTCCCCCGCACTTCGGCCGGGGTGATGCCGACGAGGTCGGCGATCTCCTCCATGGCCTCCGGGACCAGCCACCCGTCCTGCTCCTGGGCGAGATGGCACAGGGGGATGAGGGCCGAGCGGGGCGCGGGGTAGAGCTCGAACAGCTGGTGGGCGCGCTGCATCGTCTCGGACGAGAGATGGCTCACCGGTCCACCTCCCCCATGACGGGGTCAACCGACGAGATGATGGCGACGGCGTCGGCGATGAGCGACCCGCGCAACATCACCGGCGCCATCTGCAGGTTGACGAAGCTGGGCCCACGAATGTGGAGCCGGTAGGGCTTGGCGGTCCCGTCGGAGACGAGGTAGCAGCCCAGCTCGCCGCGAGGCGACTCGATGGCGACGTACACCTCGCCCTCGGGCACCCGGAACCCTTCGGTGAAGACCTTGAAGTGGTGGATCAGGGCCTCCATCGACTCGTCGATGGGGGCCCGCGGCGGCGGGGTCACCTTGCGGTCCTGCGTCCGGTAGTCCCCGGGCGGCATTCGCTCGGCGATCTGGCGGACGAGCTTGATCGACTCCCGGATCTCGTTGAGCCGGATGGCGTAGCGGTCGAAGTTGTCGCCGTACGTTCCGACGACCACATCGAATTCGAGCTGGTCGTAGGCCAGGTACGGCATCGTGCGACGGAGGTCCCATGGGACCCCGGTGGAGCGCAGGATCGGTCCGGTGGCCGAAAGGGCGAGCGCCTCCTCGGCGGTGATGTTGCCGACGCCCTCGGTCCGCTCGCGGAAGATCGGCTGGCCGGTCAGCAGCTCGTCGTACTCGTAGGTACGGCGCAGGATCGTCTCGCAGATGATCTCGACGTCGTCCTCCCAACCGTCGGGGAGATCGGCGGCCACCCCGCCGGGACGGATGTAGTTGTGGTTCATCCGCAGGCCGGTCGTCTTCTCGAAGAAGGCCAGGACCATCTCCCGCTCGCGGAAGCCGTAGATCATCATCGAGGTGGACCCCAGGTCCATCCCATTGGTCGCCATCCACATGAGGTGCGACGACACCCGCTGCAGCTCGCACATCAGCATGCGGATCCACACTGCCCGCGGTGGCAGCTGCACCCCGAGGAGCGCCTCGGTGGCGAGGGAGAAGACGAGCTCGTTGCTGAGCGGCGCCAGGTAGTCCATCCGGGTCACGTTGGTGGCCCCCTGGACGTAGGTCAGCTCCTCCCCCGTCTTCTCCATCCCGGTGTGCAAGTAGCCGATCACCGGCTTCGTCCGCAGCACCGTCTCGCCGTCGAGCTCGAGCATGAGCCGCAGCACCCCGTGGGTGGACGGGTGCTGCGGGCCCATGTTGATGATCATCGTCTCGTCGTCGGAGCGCTCGAAGTCGATGTCGCCGGCGTCGACGACGCCGCCCTCGGGGATGCGCAGGACGGCCCCGACCTCGCGCTCGAGCTCCTCGGCCGGGGTGGTGCGGCGTGTCGCCAGCTCCTGGGCGCCCTCGGACGTCTCCGACGCGAAGCGCGCCGCCTGGCGGACCCCGCCGCCGTCACTCGACAGGTGGTCGGTCATCGGGGGCCCGGGGCCTCCTTGAACTGCACCGGGACGCGACCGACGCCGTAGTCCTTGCGGAGGGGATGGCCCTCCCAGTCCTCGGGCATCAGGATGCGGGTGAGGTCGGGGTGGCCGGCGAAGCGGATCCCGACCAGGTCGAAGGCCTCGCGCTCCATCGCATCGGCCCCCGGGTACAGGTCGACGACCGAGGGAACGGCGGGATCGGTCTCGGGCACCTGCACCCGCACGCGGACCCGTCGCCGCTGGGCGAGCGAGAGCAGGTTGACCACCACCTCGAACCGCTCGGGCTCGACGCCGGCGGGGAGGTCCCTGCCGGGATGCGTCAGGTAGTCCACCCCGCACAGGTCGGCGAGCATCTCGAACCCGTCCTCCCGGTAGGCGGCAACGAGGTCGTGGTACCGCTCCCGCGGAGGGAACGCCACCTCGTCGGTGTGCCGGCCGGGCGTCCGGGGGACGTCGGCCAGCGCCGGTACCGCGGGTCCGGTCATCGGGGCGTGGCGACCCGTACAGCGTCGGGTGCCTCGGGCACCCACCCGGCGGTCCGCTCGACGGGCGCCGGCCGGTCCGGGCGCCGGGCGATGGCGCCGGTCCGGATCTTCTGGTGGAGGGTGAGGATCGCGTGGAGCAGCGTCTCGGGCGAGGGCGGGCACCCCGGCGCGTAGACGTCCACCGGCACGACCTGGTCGACCCCCTGGACGATGGCGTAGTTGTTGAACATCCCGCCGGTGGACGCGCAGACGCCCATCGAGATCACCCACTTGGGCTCCATCATCTGGTCGTAGACCTGTCGGAGCACGGGGGCCATCTTCTGCGAGACCCGCCCGGCGACGATCATGAGGTCGGCCTGCCGGGGCGACGCCCGGAAGACCTCCATCCCGAGCCGGCTGATGTCGAAGTCGGCAGCGCCCACCGACATCATCTCGATGGCACAGCAGGCCAGCCCGAAGGTGGCCGGCCACACGCTGTTGCGGCGAGCCCACTTCACCAGGTCCTCGATCCGGCCGGTGAGGAAGTTGTGCTGGAGGTCTTCGAGTCCCACGGCGCGCTACGCCGCTCGGTCAGGCGCCGGGGTCTCGGCGGTGATGCGGGACACGGTGGACTCCGAGGTGCGGGTGGACACGCCCGGCTGGAGGCGGCGGCCCGGGCCCCACTGCAGGGCGCCGTTGCTCACCAGGTAGACGAAGGCGACGAAGACGACGGCGGCGAAGACGAGGACCTCGACGAGGCCGAAGGTCCTGAGCTGTCTGAACACGACCGCCCAGGGGTAGAGGAAGATCACCTCGATGTCGAAGATGATGAAGATCATCGCCACGAGGTAGAAGCGGACCGGGAACCGCTGGGGCGGCTCCTTGTCGGGCACGATGCCGCACTCGTAGGGGGCGACCTTGGGAGCCGTTGGCTTCTTGCGCGGCCCGAGGAGGGACGACGCAAGGAAGGACAGCCCGGCGAAGAGGGCGCCGAGCACGAGCAGAAGGAAGATCGGCAGGTACTGGTCCAGCTGGTCCACGACTCGTCGTTTCTAGCACGGGCTCTTTCGCGTAAGCACATCGACAATGGGGGTGTCAAGGGGCCGCGGTGGGTGGGGCCGGCGCCACGTACGATCGGACGATGCCAGAGGCTACGAACGGCAGGCAGCACCACGTGCACGACGTCCTGGTGATCGGCGCGGGCCCCGCGGGCGCCTCGTGCGCCTACTGGCTGGCCGACGCCGGCTGGGACGTCGCCGTGGTCGAGAAGAAGCGGTTCCCCCGGGAGAAGACGTGCGGCGACGGGCTGACGCCCCGGGCGGTCCGCCAGCTGGCCGACATGGGGCTCGAGGGCGCGCTCGCCGGGTCCCACCGCTTCGGCGGGCTGCGTTCCTTCGGCTTCGGCCACGCCTTCGAGCTGGCGTGGCCCGAACACCCCGACTTCCCGCCCTACGGCTACACCATCACCCGCCACGACCTCGACGGCCTGGTGGCCGAGCGGGCAGCCAAGGCGGGGGCCATGGTGTTGCAGGGCACCGAGGCGGTGCGGCCGCTCCTCGTCGACGACCCGGCCCGTGACGACGCCGCCGACGGGGTGCCGCTTCTCCCGCAGTGCCTCG
Organism: Acidimicrobiales bacterium; assembly: GCA_050743965.1. Classification (GTDB taxonomy): domain Bacteria; phylum Actinomycetota; class Acidimicrobiia; order Acidimicrobiales; family RAAP-2; genus DAHUZJ01. The sequence continues at coordinate 1,775 of JBOGGF010000426.1, read as the reverse complement.
GTGCGGCGGTGCGCGACACCAAGACGGGCGAGGCGCAGGAGCTTCAGGCCCGCTACGTGGTGGTGGCCGACGGCTCGAACTCCCGCTTCGGCCGGGCGCTCGGGACGGCCCGGCGCCGCAACCTCCCCATGGGGATGGCGCTGCGGGGCTACTACCACTCACCCCGCCACGACGACCCGTTCATCGAATCGCACCTCGACATCCGGGACGCCGACGGCGAGATCGTGCCGGGCTACGGCTGGATCTTCCCCCTCGGCGACGGGCGGGTGAACGTCGGCGTCGGCCTGCTCTCCACCGACAACCGGTGGAAGGGCGTCAACACTTCGCGCCTCATGGACGCATTCGTGCAGGGGGCGCCGGAGAGCTGGGGCCTCTCGCCCGAGACGTCGTGCGGACCGCCCACCGGAGGCAAGCTGCCCATGGGCCTGGCCGTCGGGCCCCACGCGGGGGCCAACGTGGTGCTGGCCGGCGACGCCGGCGGGTCCATCAACCCCTTCAACGGCGAGGGCATCGCCTACGGCTACGAGACCGGACGCCTGGCCGCAGCGTTCGTGGGCGAGGCCTTGACCGGGGAGGGCCCGGGGGCGCTGGCCCGCTACGACCGCCACCTGACCGAGGCCTACGGCGACTACTACCGGGTGGCCAGTGCGTTCGTGAAGGTGATCAGCAACCCCGAGGCGATGCGGTGGTGCGTCGCCATCGGGATGCGCTCGGAGTGGTTCATGGGCGAGCTGCTGCGCATCATGGCCAATCTCATGCGTCCCGACCGACCGGGACCCTCGGAGGCCGGCTACGCCCTGCTCGACATGGCCGCCCGCCTGGTGCCGGGGGGCCGGGAGCCCGGCGGGGCCTGACGCCGGCCTACTGGTGGGCAGCGACCCGGCGCTCGACCGCCTGGGTCAGGCGGCTCGTCAGTGTGGCCGGGAAGCCGGTCGACGTCCCGAAGGTGACCAGGGTCGACGCCACACGGCCCCCGCCGACGAACACGAAGCCGAGCTGGACTCCGGTGACGCTGCCGCCGACGGTGACCGGGAAGTCGAGGTCGACCCCCGCCGCCCGCACGCCGGCGTGATGCGCCAATGCCAGCGGGTGGGCCGTGGGCGTCCCGTACGTCGTGGCCGCCCCGACCCCGACCCCAGCAGCCCCGGCCGCGCTGGCCGCGCTGGCCGCCCTCACCTGGCTCGCCACGGCGCGGCCGAAGCAGTCGGCGAAGCGCGGCTCGAGCACCTGGGCCATCGCCGCCGAGACGGGGACGCCCGACCGGTAGACGGCGGTCACCGAACCGCCCTCGAGCGGCGGACCGCCCGCGGGCGCCTCGAACGCCGGTGAGCTGCCGCGGGCCACGGGACCCGCGCCGGCTTTGCCGAAGACCCGGTCCTTCGCCGGCGCGATGCCGAGACAGCGCGAGAACTGTCGCCCCACCCGCGCCTCCTGGCGGGAGTCGGCGGGGGTCAGCGCCTGCACCGGGGCGGCGCCGGTGCCGGCCCCGGCGGCGAGGAGTCCCGTGAGCGGGCCTGTGGCCGACGCGTCCACCTTCCACCCGGCGGGAAAGTCGGCCTTCGCCAGATTGACCTCCACCACCAGCAACCGCTGCGACGGGGCGGTCGGTTGCCCGGGGGCGGTGGCCGGTGCGCTCGGGCGGGTCCCGGCGACGTACAGCAGCACCGCCAGCGCCACGAACAGGGCGAGCACCGTCCACAGGGCGGCAAGGACGGTGCGCATCGGCGGACGCTGCCACGGGTCGGCGCGGCGGAGGCCCGTGGCCGGGGCCGGCT
>JBOGGF010000425.1:0-2273 GCA_050743965.1 Acidimicrobiales bacterium | reverse complement strand
CCGGCGCGATGAGGGCGGCCGTGGACCCGGTGCACGACCGCGCCGTCGTCGGGCTGCCGCCGCCGCCACCCCGACGCGGTGCCACGGGCGCGGCGACGGGGACGGACGGTGACCGCTGGTGACGGGTGGACCGGCGGTCGTGGTGATGGCGAAGGTCCCTCGCCCCGGGTCGGTGATGACTCGCCTTGCCCCGCTGCTCGGTCACGACGGGTGCGCCCGGCTGCAGGGATCGCTCCTGTGGCGGGCGGCGCAGGTGGCGTCTGCCGCTGCGCCCGGTGCCGCCTTCCTGGCGGTCGCGCCGCCCGGCGGCCGGTCGGACGTCGAGGACCTCGTGCCCGCGGGCATCCGCATCGTCCCCCAGGTGGGCACCCACCTCGGCGAGCGGATGGCGTCCGCCGCCGGCGCCGCCTTCGACGCCGGTCATGCCCCGGTCGTGGTCATCGGGACCGACGTCCCCCTGCTGGTGCCCGGCACCCTTCGGCAGGCGCTGGCGACGCTGGCGTCGGGTGCCGACGTCGTGTTCGGCCCGGCGGTTGACGGCGGGTACTACCTGGTCGGGCTCCGGGCCTTCGGGCCCGAGGTCTTCGCCCTCGATCCGGCGCTGTGGGGCGGGCCCGGGGTGCTCGACGCCAGCCTTGCCGCCAGCGGCGCCCTCGGGCTCCGCGCCGCGACGCTCGAGCCGCTCCGGGACCTCGATACGCCGGAGGACGCGGCCGCGCTGGTCCGGGACCCTGGGCTGCCCTCGGGGATCGGGCAAGCATTGGCGGCGGCGCTCGACCGCCGCCGGCCGCCCTCGACGACCTGATGACCCGGGACGCGGCAGCCGGTACCACCCCGACCTTCGGGGCGGGCGAGCCCCTGTCGGTCGCCATCGTCGTGCCGTTGCTGAACGAGGCGCCCGGGGTCGGCCCGGCGCTAGCCCGGCTGCGGCGGGACTTCCCCGGGGCCGAGCTCGTCGCCGTGGACGGCGGCTCGACCGACCACACGGTCGAGCTGGCCGAGCGGTACTGCCGTGTGGTCCGGAGCCCCCGGGGACGGGCGTGCCAGATGAACGCCGGTGCGCGGGCGACGGCGTCCGACGTCGTGTGGTTCGTCCACGCCGACGTCACCGTCGCGCCGTCGGCCCTCGATGAGCTGCGGACCGTGCTGGCCGACCCGGGGGTCGTGGGTGGAGGCCTGTCGCTGCGCTTCGATGCCCGGTCGGTCGGGCTCGCCTACCTGGCGTGGAGCTCGACCCGCCGTGCCCGCCACCTCCAGCAGGTCTTCGGCGACCAGGCGCTCTTCGTCCGTCGCCGGGTGCTCGACGAGGTCGGCGGGTTCCCCGACCTCCCGATCATGGAGGACCTCGAGCTGTGCCGGCGGCTGCGCCGTCGCGGTCGGCTCGCCGTCCTGCCGGCGACCGCCACCGCCTCGGCCCGCCGGTTCGCCGACCACGGGACCTGGTCGATGATCGCCTACATGCAGTACCTGAAGGCGCTCTACGTCGCCGGCATCGACCCCGAGGGCATCGCCCGCCGCTACGGCGCTGGCCCGCCGTGGGTCCGGTCGGGCCCCGGCGGTGCGGCGCCGTCTCCTGGGCGGGGAGCACAGCGCCCCCGACCCAACCGCAGGTGACGACCTCGGGCGCGGCGAGCGCACCACGGTGAGGTTCCTGCCTACCCCAGCTCCCGCACCCGCTCGCGGGCGACTTCGAGCAGTGCTCGCTTGGCGGGGAGGCCCGCCGCCAGGGGCAGCTGCGCCACGCCGAGGAGCCGGCGGACGACCCCAGCCCGGCGAACCCCCACGCCAGCCTCGTGTCGAGGACCCCTCCCGCCGCCCGGTAGGTGGCGGGCACGGGCGGCAGGCGGGCTGCGACGGCAGGCACCCGCGCCGCCAGCGCGTACCACCCCGCCTCGGTGAAGGTGCGGTCTGCCGGCGCCTCGATCGTCGGGTAGCGCTCGACCACGGGACGGCCGTGCTTCACCACGACGGCCCGGCGGGCGGTCACCGCCCGGAGGACCAGGTCCATGTTGGCCGGGCCCGCCGGTGCGACCCGCTCGATCGACTCCTCCTACTCGAGGACCCCGAGACCCTGCAGGTAGCGCGCCAGCTGGCGGTGGTCCCCTTCGCCCGCCGGGAACGGAGGGTCCGGGGGCGGCGCGAATCGGCCCCCGCTCGCTGGCCGGTCGCCATCACCGACGCGCAGGTGCGCCCGACGGGCCATCCGGGCTCGCGCCGCCCCTGGCGCGGCCGCTGCCGCTGCCGGCGCGGCCCCACCAGCGCCGCAGCAGGCC
>JBOGGF010000424.1:0-20402 GCA_050743965.1 Acidimicrobiales bacterium | reverse complement strand
GCCCTGGGCGCCGCCGCCGCCGCCGGCCGGACCATCGGGCTGTCACCGGACGGGATGGTCGAGGCCTGCGCGCTGGCCGGTGGGAGCGCCGCCACCGGCGTGTCCCCCGAGCCGGCGCGCTCGTTCTCGCTCGGAATGGCCGTGGCCCAGGGCATCGCTGCGGCGGTGGCCGCCGCCGAGGGATTGCGCGGCGACCGCCGGATGCTCGAGCGGTGGTCGTCGGCCCACGGCCGTGCCGATTTCCCTGCCGTCCTCCCGGCGCCCCCCGGGCCGGCGGTCACCCGCAGCATGTGCAAGCCTTTTGCCGGAGCTCGTCAGGTCCTCGCCGGGTCGACCACGCTGCGCAGCCTGGTCGAGCGGGGCGAGATCGACCCTCTCGCGGTGGTGGGGATCGAGCTCGGGGTGGCGCCGCTCCACGCGGCAATGGTCGACCGCCCGAGCATCCAGCATCGCTTGGACACGCTGGCGAGCGCCCAGTACCAGCTGGCCACTGCGCTCGACCGGCCGGCGCATCTCGACGTCCTGGACCAGCCGCGTCCGCCGGACGCTGCGCTCGAGCGTCGGATGCGGACCGTCCGCGTCGTCGCCGACGAGACGTTGGCCCGGGCGTTCCCGGATCGCTGGGGGGCGCGCCTCGAGATCGAGCTCCGGCACGGTCGGGCGCGTCAGGTGGTGGGCGGCGTCGCCGGCGAGTCGGCGTTCGGATGGGAGGAGCTCGCCGGCAAGGTGCGGCGACTCGCCGGGGCGAACCTTGCGGGCGACGGCGACACCGCGGCCGATCCCCTCCTCCAGCTGCTGCATGCTGCAAGGGACGACCGGTGGGCCGATCTGCTCGCGGCGCTGCTGCGGGTAATGCTCCGTCAGCAGGAGGAGGGTGAGCGGTGCGACGACTGAGCTTGAGCCTGGCCTGCGGCGACTACGAGATTGTGCGCTCGCTGAAGGACGGCACGGTGGAGCCCGACGGGATCGACCTCGTCGTGCTCACGGGCGACCGGACGCGCATCCTGCGCGCCGAGCGGCGGGAAGAGTGCGACCTGGCGGAGTACAACATCGTCGGCTACTTGATGGACCGTCAGGTGGACGAGGACCTCGTCGCCCTGCCGGTCTACCCGCACCGGCGTTTCCGGCACGGTTTCGCCTTCGTGCGCGCCGACCGCGGGATCGAATCGCCGGCGGACCTGGTCGGCAAGCGGGTGGGTATTCGCGGGCGGGCCCCTGCTGCGGTCATCTGGCTCCGGGGCATCCTGGCCGATCACTACGGGCTCGGGTACGACGCGGTGCAGTGGGTCGACAATTTCGGCGTGCTGGGCGAGCCGTCCACCAACCGCCCGGCGGGCGAGCCGACGATCGCCGACAACAACGCGCGGATCGACGAGGCGCTGCTGGAGGGGGAGCTCGACGCCATGCTCAGCCCCAGCTTCCCGCCGGCCTTCGTGCGCGGGGACCCGCGGATCCGCCGGCTCTTCCCCGACTACAGGTCCGAGGAGATCAGCTACTTCCGCCAGACGGGGATCTTTCCCATCATGCACGTCGTCCTCGTGCGTCGAGCGCTCGTCGAGCAGCACCGGTGGGTGCCGTCCGCCATGGCGTTCGCCTTCGAGCGGGCCAAGGCGGCCGCCTACGAGCGGCTTCGTAATCCGCGCACCCTGCCGCTGGCCTTCCTCCAGAGCGCGTGGGAGGAGCAGCGCGAGCTGCTCGGTCCCGACCCCTGGCGGTACGGCCTGGGCGGCGCCAACCGGGAAAATCTCGCGACCATCCTCCGCTACACCCACGAGCAGGGACTCGTCGACACGCTGCCCCGGATCGAGGACGTCTTCGTGCCGCTCGGCGACGACTCGTTCACCGGGACGCCGGGCTACTGAGCGGGGACCGGACGAGCGCGGTGCGGGGCACGAAGCGGAGCCTCGATGGCTGACGTGCAGTTCGTCGACACCTCCCTGCGGGACGGCCAGCAGAGCCTGTGGGCGTTGCGGATGCGCACGGAGATGATGCTGCCGGCGCTGGACGACCTCGATCGGGCGGGACTCCTCGGCTCGGAGCTCGTGGTGCCCGTCACCCAGTTCGTGCGAGCAGTGCGGGAGCTCCACGAGGACCCATGGGAGTGGGTTCGGGCGGGCGCTCGAAAGCTCCGGCACACGCCGATGCGCATGGTCGGCGGCAGCCGCTCCTACTTCTCCAAGGTCCCCGCGTGCATCGAGGAGCTGTTGCTGTCGCGATTGGCCGAGCTCGGGGTCGCGACGGCCCGGATCTCGGACCCGTGGAACGACTACCGCGCCATCGACCGCGACCTCGGCTTCCTCGCCGCGCACGGGGTCGATGCCGTCGTCAACGTCATCTATTCGGTCTCGCCCCGGCATACCGCCGAGTACTACGCCGAGCGAGTCCGCGCTGCGGTGGCGGCGGGTGCCGGCCGGCTGTGCTTCAAGGATGTCGGGGGCCTGCTCACGCCGACGGTGGCGGCGAGCCTGCTCCCGACCGTGGTGGCGGCCGCCGGGCAGGTCCCGGTCGAGTTCCATGCCCACTGCAACAACGGCTTCGCCCCTTACTGCGCCCTCCAGGCCGTCGATGCCGGGATCGGTACGCTCCACACGGCCGTGCCGCCGCTCGCCAACGGCACGTCCCAGCCGTCCGTGTTCAACGTGGCGGCCAACCTCGCCGCTAGGGGCCACCGTCCTTGTGTCGACGTCGCGCCGCTCCGGCGGGTGAGCGAGCACTTCGGCCGGGTGGCACAGGCGGAGGGGTTCCCGGCCGGGGAACTGCACGAGTACGACGAGGACGCCTACCGCCACCAGGTGCCCGGGGGCATGCGGACCACGCTCCGGGACCACCTGCGCGAGGTCGGCATGGAGGAGCGCCTCGACGAGACGCTCGAGGAGGTCGCCCGGGTCCGAGAAGACCTGGGCTTCCCCATCATGGTGACGCCGCTGTCCCAGTTCGTCGGGACCCAGGCGGCACTCAACGTGCTCACCGGCAGTCGCTACCGTGAGGTGAGCGACGAGGTGATCGGCTACGCCCTGGGGCAATGGGGCGCCGAGGCCGTCGACGTGATGGACGCTGAGATCCGCGCCCAGGTCCTCGACCGGCCCAGGGCGACCCAGATCGACGCACAGCTGCAGTCGCCGCCGGACGAACCGACCCTCGACGCGATCCGCGCCGCCTACGGGCGCCACGTCCCGGACGAAGAGCTGGTTCTCCGGGTCCTCGTCGGGGTGCAGGACGCCGAGCTGGGCTTGGAGCGCCGGGAGCTGCACGACTCCTACGACGCCTTCGCCCGAGCGCGCCACCCGGTGATGGCACTGCTGGCGCGTATCACCGAGATGGACCTGTCCGGGCGGTTCGAGTACCGCGACGACAGCTCCGAGCTGGTCGTCGAGCGGCCGGTCACGCCATGAGGGGCGCGGGGTGGCGACGCGTGGGCGGGGGGGGAACGGGTGGATGGGTGACGTGCTGGCGGGGGTGACGGTGCTCGAGATCGCCCAGGTGATCACCGGTCCCATGGCGGGGCTGCAACTGGCCGAGCTGGGCGCCGACGTGATCAAGGTGGAGCCGCCCGGGCGTGGCGACTCGTTCCGCCGGTGGGAGGGGGGCGAGGGGGACGGCGTCCCCGCCAGCTTTGCTGCCTACAACCGGGGGAAGCGGTCGGTGACCCTCGACATCAAGACCGAGGAGGGCAGGGACTTCTACCGCCGCCTGGCCGGCCGCTGCGACGTGGTGATCGAGAACTTCCGGCCCGGTGTGATGGACGCTGCCGACCTCGGACCGGCGGTGCTGCGCCAGCGCGACCCGACCCTCGTCTACTGCTCGATCACCGGCTCGGGCATGCAGGGACCGCGTGCCCAGCAGCCGACCTACGACGCCGTGGCGCAGGCCGCGAGCGGCCTGTGGAGCCAGTTCACCGACCTCCGGGCGCCCGAGCCGGTCGGCCCACCGCTGGCCGACCAGCTCACGGCCCTCTACGCCAGCATCGCCATCCTTGCGGCGCTCGAGCGTCGGCGGCGGACCGGGATCGGGTCGACCGTCGAGGTGAGCATGCTGAGTGCCTGCCTGGGCTTCCAGACGCTCGCCCTCACCGGCGTCCTCCGAGGCGAGCCGGTGCCCGAGCCCTCGACCCGTGCCCGGCGGTCGCTGACGTTCGCCTTCCTCGGATCCGACGGCCTGCCTTTCTGCGTCCACCTCTCCTCGCCGCAGAAGTTCTGGATCGCACTGTGCGGCGCCCTCGACCAGTCAGCCCTGGCCGCCGATCCCCGGTTCGCTCGAAAGGCCGATCGGACCGCCGCCTACGACGAGCTCCGAGGAATTCTCCAGGGGCACTTCTCGACCCACTCTCGGAAGGAATGGCTGCACCGCCTCGAGCAGCACGGCGTGCCCGCCGCGCCCCTCTTCGACCTCGGCGAGGTGGTCGAGGACACACAGGTGGCGGCGATCGGGATGCTGGACGACGGTCCGGACGGGCGGACGCTGGGGAGCCCGATCACCCGGGACGGCGAGCGCTGTCGCGCCGCCGCGCCGCCGCCGCGCCTGGGGGAGCACACTGGGGAGGTGCTGGCCGAGCTCGGCTGCTCGGTCGCCGAGATCGACGCGCTGCGAGAAGGGGGGATCGTGTGAGGACCGTGCCGCCGACCGTGCGGGCGATCGACACCCATGTCCATCTGAGCGACGAGACGTGGGCCGCCACGATGGGGGACGAGCGCGCCCGGAGCATCGCCCGAACCTTCGGGCGGACCCAAGTGGTCGTCCCGATCGACGAGATGGCCGAGTCGTACCGGTCCCGGGGGATGATGGCGGTCGTCGTGAACTCGACGGACGCCACGGTCACCGGCCGGCTGTCGGTCCCCAACGAACACATCGCCGAAGCCGTCCGAGCCCACCCCGACGTGTTCTTGGGGCTGGGCGTCGTCGATCCGTGGCAGGGCAAGCTGGCCGAGATGGAGATCCGGCGGATCGCCGAGCTCGGGCTGGTCGGCGTGGGCGAGCTCAACCCGGCCCGCCAGCACTTCGCCCCGAACGACGAGCGCTTCTACCCGCTGTGGCGGTGCGCAGAGGAGCTGGGTCTGGCGGTCCTCTTCCACGGCGGGTACGCCGCCGCCGGCTCGAACACGCCCGGCGGCGGCGGCGTCAAGCTCCGGTTCGCCAAGCCGACACTCCTCGACGACGTGGCAGCCGACTTCCCCCGGCTCCAAATCGTCTGCGCGCACCCGTCGTGGCCATGGGAGGCGGAGGCGCAGGCAGTGGCGCTGCACAAGCGCAACGTGTACCTCGACCTCTCCGGCACGGCGCCCAAGTACTTCTCCCCCGAGCTGCGCCAGTACGTCCGGCGTCGGGCGCCCGACAAGGTGCTCTTCGGCACCGACTGGCCGAGCCTGTCGGTCGAGCGGTGGCTGGACGAATTCGCCGAGCTGGACCTCGACGACGAGGTCAGGGAGAAGGTGCTGTTGCGCAACGCCCTGCGGCTGTTCGGCCTGCGCCGCGAAGGCGACGAGGACACGCCGTGACCATCGGCGCCGGCGGGGACGAGCTCGACGTCGAGCGGCTGCTGGCATGGCTCGCCGCCTCGGACGTCACGTACTTCAAGCTCCGCATCGACAAGAAGGAGGTCGTCTACTCGCGCCGGCCCGATGGCCCCGACGCTCGGCCCATGGCGCATGCGCCGGCAGACACGGTCACACGGGGAGCACCCGAGCCCACGACTGTCGCGCCGGCGCCAGGGCCAGCACCCATGCCGGCAGCGGTGCCAGCGCCAGCGACAAATCCGGCCCTGCCGGGCGACATCGAGGTCACCGCTCCGATGGTGGGGATCTTCCACCGTGCACCGGCGCCCGGTGCCCCGCCCTACGTCGAGCCGGCGCAGCGCGTCGCGGCCACAGCGACCGTCGGGCTCATGGAGTCGATGAAGATATTCACCGCCGTGCCGGCCGGGACGGCGGGGGTGGTCGTCGCCGTGCTGGCAGCCAACGGCCAATCCGTCGAGCGGGGCCAGCCGCTGGTCCGGGTACGTCCCGATGCGGTCGGGTAGCGCAGTGCGCCGGAGCACCCGATGACGGAGCGTGTGGCCGCGGGCATCGCCCGCACGCTCGCCGCCGAGGGGACGCGGGCGATCTTCGGTGTGCCGGCGAGTGAGACGATGGCCATCGTCGTCGCCGCCCAACGGCAGGGGATCGCGGCGTACCATGCCCGCCACGAGCAGGCCGCCGTCGGCATGGCCGACGGCTACGGACGGTTCACCGGCCGACCCGGTGTCGTCGTCGTCGGGCGGGGACCGGGCTTCACCAACGGCCTGAACGCCCTCATCACCGCGGCCAAGGCCCGCGCCCCGATGGTCGTCGTGACCGGCGAGCTGCCCGGCCCGTTCCGGGGCGAGCGGGCCGGGCAGCACATCTTCCACTCGAAGAACGTGGACCAGGCCGGCATCGCCGAGCTGGCGGGCGCCACCGTCGTCGAAGTGACGGCACCCGAGTCGGCCATCGACGCGGTGCGCCGTGCCCTCCGGACGGCTCGGGCCGGCCGGGCGGTGGTCCTCCTCGTGCCGACCGACGTGGCGGCGGCCGACCTCCCCGACGGAGTGGTGGCGGGGGCCGACGGTGAGGACGGGCCGGGTACCGGCCCGGAGGCCACCGGGGACGCCGGAGGCCTCGCCGCGGGAGGCGAGCCCGACCCGGCCGACATCGCCGCCGTCGCCGACCTGCTCGAGGCGACATGGGCGTGCCGGCGTCCGCTTCTCCTGGCCGGCAGGGGCGCCGCCGGTCCCGAGGCCGGCCGTGCCCTGCGGGAGCTCGGCGACCTGGTGGGAGCGGCGATGGTGACGACGCTCCTCGGCAAGGACCTCTTCGCCGGCGACCCGGCCGACGGGGGCATACTCGGGACGCTGTCGACCGGCACCACGTCGGGGTTGGCAGTGCGGAGCGACCTGGCCCTCGTCTTCGGCGCCTCGCTCAACCCGTTCACGACCTACGGCGGGGACCTCCTGGCCAAGGCGAGAGTCGTCCAGTTCGACTGCGACCCGGCGGCCTTCGGCCGGCACCTGCCGGCCGAGCTCACGGTGGTCGGCGACGCCGCCGCCGCGGCGCGCCGGCTGGTGGAGGAGCTCCGCCGGCGGAGGCACCGTGCCGTGGGCTACCGGGAGCCGGCCGTCCTCGAGAAGCTGGCAGCGGCGCGAGCCGAGGGGGGTGCGCCCGCAGCACCCGACGCTGGCGGCGTGCGATCCGGCGAGGGGCGCCTCGACGCACCTGCCGTCCTTCGCGCGATCGACGCCGCGCTCCCGGCCGAACGGGCGGTTGTCGTCGACGCCGGTGCGCACATGCCGTTCTCGGCCACCTGCTTGCACGTCGGGCGACCGGACCGGTTCCTCACCACTGCGGTGGACTACACGTCGGTCGGATCCGCGTTCGGGATCGCGATGGGCGTGGCGCTCGCCGATCCCTCGACCACCACGGCCTGCGTCATCGGGGACGGCGGCCTGGCGATGGCCCTCCCCGACCTCCAGACCCTGGCCCGCTACCGGTTGCCGGTGACCGTCGTGGTGCTCAACGACGCCGCCTTTGGCCAAGAGGTCCAGCTCCTCCAATTGGCGGGGATGCCCGACGACATCGCCCACTATCCCGACATTGACTTTGCCGCCCTGGCCAGGGCTGTTGGCGTCGAGGGGATCACGGTGGGCTCGGCCGGGGACCTCGACGCGGCACGTGCGGCGATCCAAGGTGGGAGGCTGCCGCTCGTGGTCGACTGCAAGGTCACCACGGGCGCTCTCGGGGCGCATTCCGCGCTGGTCTCCCGTGTGGGACGCTGATCGCCCGGCGGGCGGGATCCGGGCGCCGGCAACCGGCGGGCGGGGCGGCAGGCGGGACCCGGCCCGGACCTTGACAATCGTGTTTCGGATGCCTAAAGTAGTATCTACTTGAGAAGGTAGGCGTACTGGCTCGGCCCCGAGATGGCAGAAGCGGCAGTTCGGGGGTCAGGCCGCGGTGCGTCTGCCGTGTGCAAAGGGGGGTCGATGACATCGACGAGCGGCGGGCGGCAGCGGCGGAGGTTCGGAGGTCGTCGGCGCGGCTCATGGCCTCTGGCCAGCCTCCTGGTGGCTAGCGGTGCGCTGGTCGCTTCGGCATGCGGCGGTGGGTCGAACGCGGGAGCGAACGGTTCGACATCGTCCAACAGCACGGGAACGACCGCCAGCTCGGCGGCGTCGACATCGTCGACAACCGGCCCCGGCACACTGGAGGTGGGGGTGGTGGCGCCGTTCACCGGGGCCACAGCCAACTTCGGTGTCCTGCTGTCCAACCCGTGCAAGGCGGCAGTCACACTCATCAACAAGGCGGGCGGAGTGCTGGGCAAGACACTGTCGTGCCTGTCGGTGAACAACTACGGCGACCCGGCGGACGCCGTGCCGTCACTGCAGAAGGCGTTCAGCACCCACAAGAACATCGCCATGGCCGAAGGCTTCGACAGCGCGACGGCAGCGACCACCATCCCGCTCGCCGAGCGCCAGAAGATCCCCTTCTTCACGACCAATGGCCTCACCAGCTACGACAACCAGAAGAACCCGTACTTCTACCGAATGAGCCCGTCGGACACCCAAAACGGTGCGGCCTACGCGGTGACGGCCGCCCACCTGGGCTACAAGAAGGTGGCGGTGATCTTCGCCAACAACATCGGTGCCTCGGGCAACATCCCGGGTACCAAGGCGGCAGCGAAGAACCTCCACATGACCCTCACCTCGACACTCGTCATCCCCGGTGACCAGACGTCGTACTCGAGCACCGTCGAGCGGGTCGTCGCCGGCAAGCCGCAGGCGCTGATCCTCTACGCCGACTCCCAGACGACGGCGACGTTCCTCTCGAACTACTCGCAGCTCACCGGCGGCAAGCTCCCGCCGATCGTGACGGCGGAGGCCAACATCCTGCCGACATTCGTCCAGGCATTGAACAAGGTGGTGCCGGCCACATACATCACCAAGCAGATCAACTTCGTCGGCCAGACGATGACACAGACACAGCCGGCCTTCACAAGCTTCTCCTCGGCGATGAAGGCGATCGGGGCGCCTGGCGGGGCCATCAACGGCGTCGTCTCGTCCATCTTCACAGGGATCAACATCCTGTCCCTGGCGATGGTCAAGGCGCACTCGACCAAGGGCTCCGTCTACAACAAAGACGTCCTCTCGATCGTGGCGCCGCACAAGGGCGGGGTCGTCGTCCACACCTACAAAGAGGGACTGAAGGCGCTCAAGGCGGGCAAGACGGTCCAGTACGTCGGCACCGGCGGCGCGATCAAGTTCAACTCCGCCCAGAACTTCGTCGGCAGCTGGGGCGTCTCGCACATCACCGCCGCAGGCACACCGACACAGGTCTTCAAGATCCCGGGCACCAAGGTTCTCGCCGATGCGAAGTGACGACCAGCTGAAGAGGCGATGAGCCTCTTCGTCGAGACCATCGGCTTCGGTATCTTCACCGGCTGCGTCGTCGCTCTGGGCGCCGTCGGGTTCTCGGTCCAGTTCGGCATCAGCAACGTCCTGAACGTCGCCTACGGCACGTTCCTGACGCTGGGGGCCTACCTCGGTTACGTGCTCAACACCCGGCACGTCAACCTGTGGCTGTCCGTGCTGATCGTCGGCCTGGTGATCGCAGTGATCTCGGTGGCCTTCAACCGGCTGCTGCCGGCCAAGCTCATGGACCGGGGTGCAGGTTTCGTCGTCACGCTGATCGCCACCGTCTGGGCCGGGATCGGCCTGCTCTACGTCATCATCGTGATCGCCGGGCCCTCGGCGTACACCTACCGGGTCGACAACGGTAGCACCCACACCTTCGCCGGCTTCGTCCTCACCACGAGCCAGCTCATCGTGATCGTCGCGGCGGTGGCGCTGATGTTCGTCTACCACCTGCTCCTCACCCGGACCCAGCTCGGCAAGGCCATGCGGGCCACGTCGGTCAATCCGGTGGTGGCCCGCAGCTGCGGCATCCCGGTGCGCCGGGTCATCGACGCCGCCTGGTTCATCTCGGGGCTCCTGTGCGGAATGGCCGGGGTGGTGCTGGCCGGCACGACGGCGACCTTCGGGTCGACACTGGGCACGACCTTCCTCATCTACATGATCGCCGCAGCGGTCCTCGGCGGCATCGGGCAGCCCTACGGCGCGATGATCGGCGGGCTGGTCGTCGGCTTGACTACCCAGCTGGTGGGTGCCTACAGCTCTCCGGCGTACGAGGATGTCGCCGCGTTCGTCATCCTGACCGCCATGCTGCTCATCCGACCGCAGGGGCTCCTGGGGTCGGCGGCCACGGCGGGACGCCGTCTGGCTGGCGGCTGACCCCAGGGCGCCAGAGGGACACAGGGCCGGGAAGGAGCCGCGATGAGCCCCGTCGACTACTACATCACCATCCTCGCCGTCTACCTGGGGACGGACCTGATCGCCGCGTGGGGCCTCAACCTCGAGTTCGGGGTCACCGGCGTGCCCAACCTGGCCTATATCGTCTTCTTCGCCTGCGGCTCCTACATGTACTCGGTGTTGACCGTAGGGCCCGCGTCGCAGTTCGGCGGATCGGCGACGTACATCATCGGCGCGCATCTCAACCCGGCATGGGCGATCCTCGCTGCCATCGCCGCCTCGGCCGTCCTCGGCGTCCTCATCGGCTTGACCGGCCTGCGCCGCCTCCGCCTCGACTACCAGGCCCTGGCGTTCCTCATCATCTCCTTCGTCGCCATCGGGCTCGTCGGGGCCGATGACGGCATCTTCAACGGGCTGGACGGGGTGAGCCTGGTCCCGAGCCCACTCGGGTCGAGCAAGAGCGCAACCGTCGCCTGGCTGTACGTCGGGCTGGTGGCGCTCGGGTGCGTCGCCGCCGTCCTCCTGGTGCGCCAGTTGACCAATGGGCCGATGGGCCGTGTGCTGCGGGCCGTGCGGGACGACGAGGAGGCCGCCCTGGCGGTCGGGAAGAACGTGACGTGGATGCGGCTCATGACCCAGGGCATCGGGGCGGGGCTCGCCGGGTTGAGCGGGGCGCTCCTCGTCGGCTTCATCGGGGGATGGTCACCGAGTGCGTGGGCATTCACCGAGACCATGGCACTGATCACCTGCATCATGATCGGCGGTCGCGGCAACAACAAGGGCGTGATGGTCGGGACCATCCTGGTGCTCGGCGCCTTCCTCCAGGGAGTGCAGTACCTCCCCGCACTCCCTGGCCGCCCCGGGACGCCCGAGGACCTGGGTTGGATCGTGGCGGCGGCGGCGACGATCTTCTTCATCTTCGTCCGTCCCCAGGGCATCGTCCCCGAGCGGCGACCGAAGTTGGGCGTGCTGCCCGCCACCACCGGCTGGCCGGTACCCCGGGCATCGGGGACGGCGGGGGCCGATCTCTCGGTTCCCGAGGTCGTCGCTCCGCCGGCGACCCTGGCCTCGACACCCGCGATCGCCGTGGCACCGCCCCCCGCCGGCACCCCCGCGTCGGTCGCCGCGGCGTCGCCGATCCCGCCCCCTGCCCACGCGACGGGCGCACCTTCCGCACTGCCCGTGCGCGACGTCCGGGTCATCACGCCCCGCACGCCCACGACCGGCGACGCCGCCGCGGGTGGCAAGGGGGCCGGCCGCCCGATCCTCGCCGTGCGGGACCTGGTCAAGACCTACGGTGGCGTGCGAGCGGTCGACGAGGCGAGCTTCACGGTGCCCTATGGCTCGATCGTCGGTCTCATCGGCCCCAACGGCGCCGGGAAGTCCACGGCGCTCGGCGTCGTCTCCGGTTTCATCCGTCCCGACGGCGGCAAGGTCGAGTTCGAGGGGCGGGACGTCACCGGGACCGCGTCCTGGCGCCGGGCGCGGATCGGGCTGGTGCGCACGTTCCAGCTGGCACGCGAGTTCCCCAAGCTCACTTCGATGGAGAACCTGCTGGTGGCAACGCTCGGCCAGCGGGGAGAGCATGTGCTCGCCTCGGTCGTCGGGCAGCGGACCTTCCGTGCCGAGGAGGAGGCACACCGGGAGCGGGCGCGCGAGCTCATCGAGCTCTTCGGCCTGAGCCACCTGGCCGACTCCCTGGCCGGCACGCTGAGCGGGGGCCAGAAGCGGCTGCTCGAGATGATGCGGTCGCTGATGCTCGATCCCAAGCTGCTGCTGCTCGACGAGCCGATGGCGGGGCTGAGCCCAGCGATCTCCGAGCGCCTGGAGGAGGCCTGCCTCGCGCTGCGATCGGCCGGCGTGTCCGTGTTGCTGGTGGAGCACGAGCTCGGCTCCGTCGAGCGCCTCTGCGACAACGTCGTCATGATGGCGCAGGGTCGGGTGATCGCCGAAGGGGCCATGGAGGACCTCCGCCGGTCCGCCGACGTCCAGGAGGCCTACTTTGTCGGATAGTGCCGCCGCACCCGGCCCGCCCGCTCGCCTGCAGACGGTGGGCCTGTCGGCCGGCTACGGGGATATCCGCGTCGTCGAGGACGTGGACATCGAGGTCACGAGCGGCACCATGTCGGCCGTGGTCGGTCCGAACGGCGCCGGGAAGTCGACCCTGTTGAAGGGCATCCTCGGGCTGGCCAAGCTCTTCGGCGGCGACGTCGTGCTGAACGGCGAGCGGGTGACGGGAAGACCGCTCGAGCAGCTGGCCAGGGCCGGCATCGCGTACGTCCCGCAGGTCGACGACGTCTTCGACAGCCTTCGCGTTCGGGAGAACCTCGAGATGGGCGGTTACCTGCTCGACCGGGGGACCCGGGATGAGCGCATCGAGGAGGTCCTCGAGGTCTTCCCCGACCTCAGGCGCAAGCTCCGGCGGTTCGTGGGCTCCATGAGCGGCGGTGAGCGCAAGATGACCGCGTTCGGCCGGGCACTGATGCTGGCCCCGGCGGTGATGGTGCTCGACGAGCCGACGGCCGGGCTCTCGCCGGCGCTGACCCAGGTCGTGCTGGGCGAGCAGGCCCGGGTGCTGGCCGACCGGGGCAAGGCCGTCCTCATCGTCGAGCAGAAGGCGAAGGCCGCGCTCGAACTGGCCGACTGGGCCTACGTCATGGTCCAGGGTCGCGTCGCCATGGCGGCGTCGGGACGCGCCGTGCTCGAGGACCCCGAGATGGCCGAGGTCTTCCTCGGGGGAGGGCGTGGTCAAGGTGGCGGCGCCTCAGCCCCAGGTGGCACCATGACGTGCGAGGCGCCGAGGACCGGACCGAAACCAGCGAGCACGGAGGTCAGCAGATGAAGGCAGCGGCGTCATTCCTCGACGTTCTCGACGCGGCCGGCGTCGACACGTTCTTCGGGCTGCCCGGGTCGACGGAGGCCCCGCTGCTCGAGGCCCTGCGGGACCGGGACTTCCGCTACGTCCTCGCCCTCCACGAGGGCGTCGCCGTCTCGATGGCCGACGGCTACGCCCGCATGCATGGAGGCCCCGGCGTCGTGGGCCTGCACACGAGCGTCGGCACCCTCAACGGGCTCAGCCAGATGATGAACGCCCTGCGCGACGGCACGCCGCTGGTCGTGACGGCGGGGCACAAGGACCGCCAGGTGCTGTCCGAGGACGGCTTTTGCGCCCTGCCCGAGCTCCTGTCGGCGGCTCGGGCCGTCACCAAGTGGGCCCACCAGAGCCTCTCGCCAGCCTCGGTGGCAGCCGACCTGGCGCATGCCATCCGGGTGGCGTGCGCCCCGCCGCCCGGGCCCACCTACCTGGCCGTGCCCGAGGACCTGCTGGCGGCCGAGGTCGATGCCGACGCCGGCGCGGCGGCGGGGATCGTGACCGCCCCACCGGTCCGCGCCGTGCCGTCGGCCGAGGCCGTCCGGGCGGCGGTCGATCGCCTGCTCGCCGCCGAGCGCCCGGTGTTGGTGGTGGGGAGCGCGGCCCGCGAGGCCCGGACGGAGGTCGCCGACCTGACCGACCAGTGCGGGCTGGCCGTGCTCCATGCCCAGTTCTCCGACTTGGCTGACCTGCCGGTGCCGACGGCCGACCGCTCGTACCTCGGCATGTACGGCGAGGATCCCCAGGTGCTCGACGGCTGCGACCTGGTGGTGGCGGCCGGGTGCCGCGTCTTCTACCCGTTCTCGGCCGCGACGCGACCGCGGCTCCCGGCTGGTGCGGCGCTCGTCCACCTCCACGACGACCCCACGCAGGTCGGCCGGGTGACCCGTGCGGACGTCGGTCTGCTCGGGGACGTCCGTGCCGGCTTATCGGCACTGGCGGACGAGGTCCGCCGGCGGGGGATGGACCAGGATCGCCGAGCACATCGCCGTGCCCGCCTCGACCAGCTGGCCGACCGCCGACGCCAGGCCAAGGCCGCCGAGGTGGCTGCAGCCGCCGGCGCGTCGCCGCTGCGGATCGAGGAGCTGGCCACCGTGCTGGGCGACGTCCTTCCCGACGACGCCGTCGTGGTGGACGAAGGTGTGCGCTCGTCACGCCCCCTCCTGCGTCATCTCCCCCTCGGACCGGCACAGCGGGTGCTGCGCAGCTCGGGCGGTGCCCTCGGCTGGGGGACGCCGGCGGCGGTCGGGGCGAAGCTCGGGGCGCCGGCCCGCCCGGTGGTGGCCGTCGTCGGAGACGGGAGCTTCCAGTTCTCGGTCCAGGCGCTGTGGAGTGCTGTCCAGGCCGGCGCCGCCCTGACCGTCGTGGTGCTCGACAACGGCGGTTATCTGGCGGTGAAGCGCGCCATCGAGGGCCACCTCGGCGTGCCCCAGGACCCTCGCGTCCACCCAGGCACCGAGATCACCGGGATAGACCACGCCGAGATCGCCCGGGGCTACGGCGCCCGTACCGTCTCGCCCGTGGACGCCGACAGCTTCCGCAAGGGGCTCTTCGCCGGGCTCGAGAGCGACGGGGTGACGGTCGTCCACGTCCCGGTGGCCCAGGTCCGCCCATGATCGAGCGCAGGGAGGGCTGAGCGCTGTTCGGTCCGGGCTGGCAGACCTCGCCGCGCTCCCACGACGTCGTAGTGGCACGCGACGTGGCCATCCCCGTCGCCGACGGCGTGTCCCTGGTGGGCGACCTCTGGCGGCCAGTGACCGACGAGCCGGTGCCGGTCCTTGCCGGGTTACACCCCTACAACAACGAGCTCCAGACCGCACCGATCACGCCCGAGGGCTTCAGCCTCCAGCGTGGCTGGATGGAGGCGGGTGACCCGAACTTCTTCGCCCGGCGTGGCTACGCCCACGCCGTGGTGAACGTGCGCGGCACGGGGAAGTCGGGCGGGCGCTACCAGGCCATGGGCCCGCAGGAGTCGCAGGACGTGGCCGCGGCCGTCCGCTACCTGGCGGACCAGCCGTGGTGCAGCGGGGCGGTCGGGCTGTTCGGGATCTCCTACTTCTCCTGGTGCCACCTGCAGACGGCCATGCACCGGCCTGAGGGGCTCCGGGCGGTGTTCGCGCCGTTCGGGGCGACCGACTTCTACCGCGACTTCCTCTACCACGGGGGCATCCTCGCCTACCGCTTCCTTCTCGGCTGGAAGGACAAGCTCGACGGCGTGCGGTACCGCAGTTGGTACCTCGACCGTCACGGTGTGGAGGGCTTCCGTCAGGCGGTTGCCGAAGCGCTCGCCGACGAGGAGATCGCCGCGGTGCCCGGCCTCGTCGCCTGCCTCGGCGCGACGGACGGTGCGGACGCCCTCGTCGGCGACGTGGTCCTCAACCGGTTCGACGACGACTTCTGGGCCGAGCGGCGGATCGACTACACCGACACCACGGTGCCGGCCTACCTCGGTGCTTGCTGGGGACTCGACGGCCTCCACCTTCCCGCGGCCTTCCGCAGCTTCGAGCGGTGGGAGGGTCCGGCCCGGTTGACGGTGGGCCCCGACGTCTACCTCGACCGGCCCCTCTACCAGCTGCAGTACGAGGCGCTCCGGTGGTTCGACCACTTCTTGAAGGGCAACGACACGGGAATGCTAGAGGAGCCGCCGGTCCAGCTCTTCGTCGGCCGCACCGGCCGGTGGAAGCGGACCGATGCCTGGCCGCTCCCCGAGACCAGGTTCACGCCGTTCCACCTCCACACCGGTGGCGTTCTCAGCGAGCGCGAACCGGGGCCGGGGGAGGCCGCCACCGCCTACGAGGACTCGCCGTTCGTGCGCGGCGAGGTCCGGTTCGCGACCCCGCCGATGGTGGAGGAAACGGAGCTGCTCGGGCCGGCAGTGCTGCAGCTCTACTGCTCGTCGACCGACGACGACGCCCTCCTGATCGCCTCTCTCGATGCGGTGGACCGCGAGGGTGCCGAGCGGGAGCTTGCCCGGACGTGGCTCCGTGCGGCCCAGCGCCGGACGGACGAATCGGTCGTCCCGTTCGCACCGCATCACCTGCACCAGGATCGCGAGCCGCTGGTGCCCGGCCAGGTCTATCGCCTCGAGCTCGGTTTCAGCGCGTTGAGCGTTCGCCTGCTCCCCGGGGAGCGGCTGGCGCTCCGGATCACCTCATGCGACGACGGGCCGCCTCCGGACCCACTGCGAGCGACCGGTGTCGGTCACGTCGCCCGCCAGTCGGCTTCGGTCGTCACCGTGCACCACGGGCCGACCGCACCCTCGGCCCTGGTGCTCCCCGTCACCGAGGGCAACGTGCTCGGGACCTTCTGGTCGGGCGGCCACCTCCCGGGCAAGCTCGGTCCGATCCCCACGGCAAAGATCAAGCGGGTCAAGGTTGCCGGGGAGAGCGGCGCGCCGTGACCGACGAGCTCGTACACGTCGAGGTGGCGACCGGCTACGCCGTGCTCACGCTGGACGACCCCTCCCGGCGCAACGCGCTCTCGGTAGAGATGGCCGAGCAGGTGGTCGTCGCCCTCGACCGGCTGGAGGGCAGCGACGCCGTGCACGCCGTCGTCGTCACCGGCGCGCCGCCGGCGT
The DNA here is from genome assembly GCA_050743965.1 of Acidimicrobiales bacterium. GTDB lineage: Bacteria > Actinomycetota > Acidimicrobiia > Acidimicrobiales > RAAP-2 > DAHUZJ01. Next base: position 3,644 of record JBOGGF010000424.1, on the reverse strand, counting down.
TCTGCGCCGGGGCCGACCTGTCGCACCTGGCGGCGGCCGACGAAGCGGGATTGCGTGGCGTCTACGCCGGCTTCGAGCGGCTCGCTGCGTCCCCGTTGCTGACGGTGGCTGCGGTCAACGGGGCTGCCGTCGGTGCGGGGACCAACATGGCCCTCGCCTGCGACATCCGGTTAGCGGGTGAGCGGGCCAGCTTCGACACGCGCTTCCTCGCCCTCGGGCTCCACCCCGGTGGCGGGCACACGTGGATGCTCCGGCGAGCCGTCCCCTACGGCACGGCCGCCGCGCTGCTCCTCGGCGGAGAGCCGGTGCGGGGGACCGATGCCGCCCGCCTCGGGCTCGCCTTCCGCTGCGTCCCCGACGAGGACCTCCTCGACGACGCACGTCGGTTCGTCGCCACGGCGGCCGCGGCGCCGGCCGAGCTGGTCCGCCGGACGAAGGCGAGCCTGACCGTCGTAGAGGGCGGTGACTACCGGGAAGCGCTCGAGCGCGAGCTGTCCGAGCAGTTGTGGTCGGTTGGCCTGCCCTACTTCGCCGAGCAGCTCGCTTCCCTCCGCCGGCGCATCGGCACCGGTCCCTGACCGCAACCACGGAGGCCCCTCATGCCGGTCCGCTACCTCGACCTGATGAACGAGATCACGGCTCCGCTGCCGCCCATGCCGATCGTGCAGCTGGGTGCGCCGACCCTCGCCCCCATGCGGCGGCCGCTGCGCGAGTCGACCGTCCTCATCGTGAGCTCGGCCGGCGTCCACGTCCGGTCCGACCCGCCGTTCCAGTTCGTCGACGACCTCACCTGCCGCCGGCTCGACCAGGGACTGGCGCCGACAGCCGTGCGGCCGTGCCATCCGAGCCCCATTCGCCGCCCGGGCCGTCAGGACATCAACGTCGTGCACCCGTACCAGCGCCTTGCCGAGCTGGCGGCGGCCGGGTCGATCGGCCGGCCGAGCCCTTTCCACCTCGCCACGCTGGGGGCGATCAAGCAAGTGACGCGGATCGTGACCGAGCTGGGGCCGGCAGTCGCCGCCGAGGCGACCGCAGCGGGCGCCGACCTGGCGCTGATCGTCCCGCTCTGCCCGGCCTGCCACCAGGCGATGGGGTTGCTCGCCCGGGTGGTCGAACGAGCCGGCATCCCCACGGTCTCGGTCACCGGAGCGCGCGACATCACCGAGCGAGTGCGGCCACCAAGGGCCGCGTACCTTGATTTCCCGCTCGGCTACAGCCTCGGCCGGCCGGGCCTGGCGGAGGAGCAGCGTGCCGTCGTCGGTGAGGTCCTGGCGCTGAGCGAGCGAGTGTCGGTGCCCGGCGAGATCGTCGATCTCCCCTACCGGTGGCCGGACGAGGGATGGCAGGAAGAGGTGGTCGCCCACTACCACGAGGAGCGAGACATCGTGATGGGCCAGCGGACGAAAGAGTTCGCCGCCGGCCAGGCGGCGGGGACCCACGCCGGGGCCGCACCGGCCACGGTGGGCGACGAGCTCGGGGGCGCCGTGCCCGCGGAACCGGCCGCCGCTGGCGGGCACGCGGTCGATCCGGCCGCTCTCGGGCGGCACCTGGCGCTCGACGAGGTGCGGACGGTCGAGGATATGGCACGCGCCGGCCTGGTGTGAACGGCGGGGCGCCCGACGAAGGCGCGGTTTGCCGATGACCACTCTACCGTAGTAGTGACTGTCAGGGTCCTATACGCGGCGGCCGGCCCGCCGGCAGGCGGCAAGGAGGTGAACCGGTGATGAGCGAGGTGGCATCCGGAGAGGGGCGCCCGGCGGTGCTGGTGACCGGCGCGTCGAGGGGGATCGGGCGGAGCGCCGCGCTGGCGTTCGCTCGCGCTGGCCTCGACGTTGGCGTGAACTACTCCTCCAGCGCCCAGCAGGCGGCAAAGGTCGTCGGCGAGGTGGAGGAGGCCGGGTCGCGGGCCGTCGCCATCCAGGGCGACGTGGCCGACGACGCTGCGGTGCGCCGGATGGTGGCAGCGGTCGAGGATGCGTTCGGTCGGCTCGACGTCCTGGTGGCGAACGCCGGCACGACGATCGACACGGTGCCCACCGATCTGGAGGGGATCTCGGTCGAGGACTGGGACCGGGTGTTCGCGGTCAACGTGCGCGGGCTGTTCCTCACCGTCCGGGCGTGCGTTCCCCTGCTGCGGGCGTCGCCCGTCGCCTCGGTGGTGACGACCTGCAGTGTCGCCGGGATCCGGCCGGGGCCCCAACCCCTGCCGTATGCCGCGTCCAAGGGAGCGGTGGCCAACCTGACCAAGACGCTCGCAGGGGCGCTCGGGCCCACCATCCGCGTCAACGGGGTGGCGCCCGGTTGGATGGTGGGCGAGTGGATGGAGCACCAGTTGGGCGACAACTACGATCGACTGATGGAGCGGCGGGCCAAGATGACGCCGTTGAAGCGGGTTGCCACGCCCGACGACGTCGCCGGTTCGATGGTGTCACTGGCCTTGGGGCATCCCTTCGTGACGGGCGACATCGTGGTGGTCGACGGCGGCTTCACCTCGGTCACGTGAACGCGGAGCACCGAGGAGGCGACACATGACGCAAGGAACGGAGACCGACGCCGTGGTGCTGCAGAGGATCGGGGTGGTCGGCTGTGGCCTGATGGGCTCGGGGATCGCCGAGGCTTGCGCCCGCGTCGGTCTCGAGGTGGTGGTCGTGGAGAGCAGCGCAGCGGCCGTGGCGGCGGGGGAGCGCCGGATCGACGTCTCGCTCGGGCGGGCACTTCGCTCGGGAAAGCTCGACGACGGCGCCGTGACCGCGGCCAAGGAGCGGATCCGGCTGACCACCGATCTGGCTGACCTCGCTGACCGACAGGTCGTCGTGGAGGCGGTGACCGAGTCCGAGGCGGACAAGGTCGAGATCTTCGGCGCCCTCGACAAGCTCGTCGAGTGGCCGGAGGCGGTGCTCGCATCGAACACCTCTTCCATCCCCATCATGAAGCTGGCGATGGCCACGAGCCGCCCCGAGCAGGTCGTCGGCGTCCACTTCTTCAATCCGGTCCCCGTCCTCCCGCTGGTCGAGCTCGTGACGTCACTGCTGACGTCGGAGGAGACCGCCGCCCGGGCCCACGCGTTCGCCGCCGACGTCCTGGGCAAGCACGTGATCCGATCCCAGGACCGGGCCGGGTTCATCGTCAACGCACTTCTCATCCCCTATCTGCTCTCGGCGATCCGGATGCTCGAATCCGGCTTCGCCACCGCCGAGGACATCGACACCGGGATGGTGAAGGGCTGCGCCCACCCGATGGGCCCGCTGGCCCTGGCCGACCTGATCGGCCTCGACACGACGGTCGCGGTGGCCGAGTCGCTCTACGACGAGTTCAAAGAGCCGCTCTACGCGCCGCCGCCCCTGCTCGCCCGGATGGTCGACGCCGGGTTGTTGGGGCGCAAGTGCGGTCGCGGCTTCTACCGCTACGACAGCTGAGCTGACGTCGGGCCCCGGCCCGACCGGGGCACTCGGCACGCTGGCCGCGGTGACGTGCCGGTGACCGTGCCACTGGCCGAGGTGGTGAGCGTCGTCGTGGCGATCGGCGAGCTCGACGGGGTGGAGGGCGTGCACGCCGGCGACGCCACTACGGCCTACGACTGACCGGCCGCCGGCGGCCGGTCAGTCGTAGGCCGTAGTGGCGTCGCCGGCGTGCACGCCCTCCAC